>JAFTXF010000151.1 GCA_017461685.1 Lachnospiraceae bacterium | reverse complement strand
GAAGCCTGTATCAGGCCGCCAAGAAAATGCTTTATAAGATGAAGAGTTTCGGCAGAAAGGATGTAAGAAAGTAACGACAGGAGAAGAGGAATGCTGGTCTATATTACCTTAACGGTGGCGGTTCTGGTGCTGGCTGCCTTTGTAAAAAACAGTGAATATGCAGCCGGTTATATATACGGCCACCGCAGGTATGGCGTGGACAGGCAGCAGGCAGTGAATCTTGCAGCTTCTGCGGGGATATACCTGCTGCTTACGGGAGTCAGTGCCTGCCGAATAGCTGTAGGAAATGACTATTGGGTGTATCGCCTGAATTTCGAGCTGATTTATGCAGGGCGTGAAGTGGCCAGTGAACCAGGCTTTAACTTTATTGTGTACTGGATGCAGAAGCTTTTGGGATATGACAATTACCTGCCTATATTTGCATTTTTTTCCATTGTGACAGTGGCATTTATGGTAAAGGCAGTTTATGACCAGGCAGAGTGGTACTGGGGCGCGATTTTTTTGCTGATGACCAATGGATATTATTTTCAGAGCCTGAATACCGTGCGATATTATCTGGTTATTGCCATGGTAATGTACGCTGCCAAATTTGCCATCCGTAAGGAATACGGTAAATTTATTGCATGGATACTGATTGCTGCGCTGTTTCACAAATCGGTGCTTTTGGTCATACCGGGATATATAGTGATCCGATTGTTGTGTGATGTTCGCCTCAATAAGTGGGTCATAGCAGCCGGCAGTGCGTTGATATTATCCATGATATTTCTGCAGGATTTTTACCGGAATATCATATTTACCTTTTATCCTTACTACGAAAATACCGCCTTTGATAGTGGCGAGACCAGTATTGTCAATATTTTCCGGTGCCTGTGCTGTCTGATTTTAGCACTGATATGCTACAGGGATTCTGTCAAAGACAGGACTCATATGCGGTTCTACTTTTGGGCCAATATCGCAGCGCTGATTATCAATACCTTCGGCTCTTTTATACCTGAGGTGACCAGAGTAGCCAACTACTTTGCAATTTTTCAGATTTTTCTGGTAAGCGGCTGCCTGTATCACATGAAAAAAGGCCCGTGGAAGACCTTTTTGACCATAGGCACACTGAGTGCATTTGTGGTATATTTTGGATTTTTTCTATGGACAGCATACGATATCAATATCCGACTGCTTCCATATTTGAATTGGATTTTTAATTAAGATGATGATGGATTATTGGGACGCGGAGGTGTCTGCAGCACGGAGTACATATATTCCGTCTCAGGGTCGCTCTCTACGATGCAAAGGTCCACCGGACCTTCGCCCTGCATGCTAAGGCAGCTCCATGAAAAACGTAACGGTACTAAGTTCAGACTGCGGCTATCGCCTTGCTTCACTAAGGACCGACGCTTTTCAAGGCCCCTGTACCGGAATATATGTACTCCGTGCTGCAGGCACCGCTGCGTCCCAATTCTCTAAGGAAAGGGACGTTATGCGTGTACTTTGGATTTGTAATATTATGCTGCCCAGGATTGCTGTTAAATTGGGGCAGGAAGTAAATAACAAAGAGGGCTGGATTACAGGTCTGCTGGATGCGGTGCTTCATTTTAATGAAGCACACCCTGAGGAAGAAGTGCAGCTGGGAGTTGCATTTCCTGTGGGTAAAGGGCAGCCCTTTTTACAGGATGCTCTGGTGGTTCACGAGAATTATGATATTCCTTTTTACGGTTTTAGAGAAGATACTTCTATGCCGGAGCAGTATGATATGGCTGTGGAGCAGGATATGGTGCGGATTTTCGAACATTTCAAACCGGATATGATTCATTGCTTCGGCACGGAATATCCCCATACTTTGGCAGCAGTCAAAAGCTTTGGCAGACGGTCGCGGACGTTAATAGGTGTTCAGGGCTTGTGTAGGGTGTGTGCCGGTGCTTATATGGCCAATTTGCCGCAGAAGGTGCAGAGAAGCGTTACGTTCAGGGATTTGGTGAAGCAGGACACCTTGCTGAAACAACAGCAGAAGTTTGAAGACAGAGGTCAGTGGGAGCTTGCAGCGATCCAGGGTACCGGTCATGTGACAGGCAGAACAGAGTGGGATAAGTATTGGACCTGCAAGTGGAATCCCGGAGCAGAGTATCATGCTTTGAATGAGACGCTGCGTAAAGAATTTTATTTGGGGCAGTGGTCTTTGGAGCGCTGTGAACCGCACCGTTTATTTTTCAGTCAGGGGGATTATCCGCTGAAGGGATTGCATTATATGTTGTCAGCTCTGCCCAAGATTTTGGAGAAGTATCCGGATGCCCGGGTGTATGTGGCAGGCAACAGTCTGTTACGCAGCAGGAATTTGCAGGGCAGGTTGAAAATTTCGGCTTACGGTGTATATTTGGAAAAGCTGATTTCCCGGTATGGGCTGGAGGGAAAAGTACATTTTCTCGGAAAGCTTACCGCAGAGGAGATGAAGGCGCAGTACTTGAAATGCCAGGCCTTTGTATGCGCTTCCAGTATGGAGAATTCTCCCAATTCTATGGGGGAGGCCATGCTTTTAGGGACACCGGTTGTGACTTCCTATGTGGGCGGTATTCCTACCATATTAAAGGCTGATGAGGGGACGATGTTTGATGGCTTTTGTGTGGAGCGTGCTGAGGAGGAAGAAGAACTGGCGCGTATCAGCGACAGGCTTGCAGAGGCAGTGTGTCAGGTGTTTGGGGACATTCCATCTGCAATACAGAAGGCAGCAAGGGCAAAAGCGCATGCTCTGAAAACCCATAACGCTGCGGTAAATAACGACCGCCTGATTGAAATTTACAAAAATGTCACAGGAAAAACAGAGTGAAAAAAGACGAATAGAGATATAGTATGAATATAGTTTTTGTATCAAATTATTTTAATCATCACCAGCAGTCCATGTCAGACCGCCTGTATGCGTTGTGTCAGGAGGCCGGAGGTTCTTACACCTTTATGCAGACGGAGGCCATGGAGGAAGAACGTGTGCGTATGGGCTGGGGGGAGGTCTTTCGTAATGCTCCCTATTTGGCCAATTATTGGGAGAAGCCTGAGGTGTGTCAGCAGCAGATTGATGAAGCGGATGCGGTAATATTCGGCGGTACGGATGAGGAATGTTATATTCAAAACCGGTTAAAGACAGGTAAGCCTGTTTGGCGCTACAGCGAGCGCTTGTACAAAAACGGCCGCTATAAGTTTATTTCTCCAAGAGGTCTTCGGAAAAAGTTTTTGGACCACACCAGATACGGTCGCAGCAGAGTGTATTTGCTTTGTGCAGGAGCTTATGTGGCAGGAGATTACCGTTTGGTATTGGCATATCCCGGCAAGAAATTCCGGTTCGGATATTTCCCGGCCTGCAAGCAGTATGAATGGGAAACATTATGGGACGGTAAGACCTCCCGTTGCGGCGCAGGTGTGAGTTTGTTTTGGGCAGCCCGCATGATTGACTGGAAGCATCCGGAGGTGCCTATAAAGCTTGCCGGGGCTTTAAAAGAAGCCGGGTATGCTTTCACTTTGACCATGGCAGGGGGCGGTGTTATGGAAGAGACCACGCGCGCCTATGCGAAGGAACTTCAGGTGGAGGATAGGGTTGTATTTCTCGGCAACCAGAATCCGGACAAAGTACGTACGTATATGGAGAAATGTGATATTTACCTGACCACCAGTGACTACGGTGAGGGCTGGGGTGCGGTAATCAATGAGGCTATGAACAGCGGCTGTGCTGTAGTGGCTAATAAAGCCATGGGCGCAGCACCTTATTTGATAGAGCAGGGCTGTAACGGATTTTATTACCGTAACGGTCATTTTGAGGAATTACTGAAATATGTAGAGCAGTTGATGAAAGATGCCGACTTGCGTGAGCGGTTGGGGCGTGCGGCCTATGAGTCGGTTCGGGATAACTGGAATGCAGATGTGGCGGCAGAGCGTCTGTTTGCATGTATGTGTGCAGAACTGAAGGGAGAGAAATTACCTGAATTTGCCACGGGGCCATTGAGCAAAGCCTAAACATAGCATATTGGCTGCGTGTGAAAATAACGAATATAAGTACGAACCGGTGTTTTGCGGTTATGGAAATAGTACAGCCGTGGTGACGGCAGAATGGAGAGGTTTGCATGGAACTAAGACCGCTTATTAGCGTGATTGTACCTGTGTATAATATAAAAGAATATTTACCCAGATGTGTTTCTTCTATATTAAATCAGACTTACCGGAATCTGGAATTGATTTTGGTGGATGACGGTTCGACCGATGGAACGGGAGCTCTGTGCGATGAACTGGCGGCCCGGGATGAGCGCGTGCATGTTTTTCATAAGGAAAACGGCGGTTCCTCCTCGGCCAGAAACCTGGGTATCACAAAGGCAAAGGGCGAGTATTTGGGATTTGTAGACAGTGACGATTATATTTCTGCGGATATGTATGAGCGGCTGGTGCAGGGAATTTTAAAAAGCAGTGCCGGGATTGCCCAAATTGGCCGTGATGAGGTGGATGCAGAGGGGCGTAAGCTGCCTAATATCTGCGAACCGCCGGCAGAGGATATCTTTATTCCTTCGGCAGAATTTATGAAAGAGCTTCTGATGCACCGGGGAGATTGCTCTTACTGCACAAAGCTGGTAGCCAGAAATTTATTTGAAAAGCACCGGTTTCCGGTAGGTGTACTGAATGAGGATTTTCGCCTGTTGGTGGAGATGCTTATGGAAACGGACGGAGTGTTGAGCCTGACGGGGCAGACTTATCATGTATTTTACCGCATTGGCAGTAATACAAGAAAGGCGGATAAAAATGATTTCAGCCGTGTATACGGTGACTGCGTGGACAATGCCGATATGGTACAGGAGCTGGTGCAGGAAAAATTTCCACAGCTGCAGGAGATTGCTATGCGTTTTGGCTTGTTTCAGCGCCTGGAATACTTGCTGCATATTCCCATTGTGCGGATGACTCGCGACAATACACAGTATGTGGCTATCTGTAAGTATGTGCGTGGACATGTGACAGATATTATCGGAAACCGATATTTGACCCGTAAAAACAAAATATACTTATTATTATTTGCTGTAGCGCCCAAGGGAGTGCGGCAGGTGCATGCAGGACTTATGAGGCTGCGCGGAAAATAATATATAGAAAAGGATTAGACTGCCCTGATTGTGGGAAATCACCATCAGGGTTATTCTGTGTCGGGGCAGACAGGACTTTGTTCGGAGAAAATGCCGAAAAAGCATAGGTTACAGTGTAAGTAAAGCGGGTGCGGTTCCTCGTATCATACCCCGAAAGATGTGTGGGGATTGTATCTGAAAAAGAACAATTTTGCGTGCGAAAAATATAAAAAAATGCTTGCATTATGGGAAATCATAGTGTATAGTATATCTTGCTGTGGCATGATAGCTATGAAGCGTGAGGTTGCCGGGTGCGTGAAAGCGCAGGCCGGGTTTTCCGTGGAGCGAATGTCAAGTCGAATTTGGCGACAAGTCACTGTACGTAACTTAAGGTCTATCGATGCAGATAGAAACGACGTGAGGAATTCTCATGAACACTTAGAGGGCTGCGCCCTCGAGTTGCGAGTGTTTAGAGGATACACACGGGAGAGTGTACAG
>JAFTXF010000150.1 GCA_017461685.1 Lachnospiraceae bacterium | reverse complement strand
TTTCACCGTTTCAGGAATCACCTTTAACAGGTGCTCCTTGCTGAACGGTCTGTATAAATGCACCTCGATGACACCAACCTTCGGGCAATTTCCGGCAGCTGCTGCAGCGTCTGTTCCTTCCCCACCTGCTGCCTTGCCTGCACCCAGCGCTTCTTCTGCCGTGCGGTTGATATAATCCACGGTCTCCTTAATCGCAGAGCACACACTGCCCATAGCCACGATCACATGGGTAGCATCCGGCGCACCGTAATAATTAAATAATCCGTAGTTTGTACCAATCTTCTCATTGATCATATTCATGCAGGACTCTACGATGGCCGGCATATCATTATAAAAATGGTTGCTTGCTTCCCTTGCCTGGAAGAAAATATCCGGGTTCTGAGCAGAACCCATCTGACGGGCATGGTTCGGGTTTAAAGCGTTGCGGCGGAAAGCGCGCACTGCATCCATGTCCATCATATCCTTCAGAGTCTCGTAATCCCAGGCTTCAATCTTCTGAATCTCATGGGAGGTTCTAAAGCCGTCAAAGAAGTTGATAAACGGAAGGCTTCCCTTTAAAGCTGCCAGATGTGCCACAGGGGTTAGGTCCATAACCTCCTGCACGGAACCGCTGGCCAGCATACATACACCTGTCTGGCGGCACGCATATATATCGGAATGATCCCCGAAAATAGATAAGGCATGGCTGGCAATGGCTCTGGCTGCCACATTAAATACGCCCGGAAGCTGCTCGCCCGCCACCTTATAAAGATTCGGAATCATCAGTAACAGACCCTGGGAAGCAGTAAAGGTGGTAGTCAGGGCACCTGCGATAAGAGAACCATGCACGGCACCTGCTGCACCTGCTTCAGACTGCATCTCTGTCACGGACACCGTCTGCCCGAAAATATTTTTACGGCCGTCATTGGCCCACTCGTCTGTCACCTCTGCCATGGTAGAGGACGGTGTGATCGGATATATGGCAGCCACATCACTGTAAGCATAGGATACATGAGCCGCAGCCTGATTACCGTCCATGGTAAGTTTTTGTCTTTTCATAGCATTTCCCTCTCTAAATATATATAAATTAGTAATTTTATTATTGTAACATTTAGAGTTTAACATACTTTCAATGTTTTTTCTACAGGTACCATAAGAATTTATTTTTTCTTTATATATAATGTGCTCTATTTACACTATCTTCCTAATAGTCTGATCTTCTGTTTTTTAATCTATTTAAATATTTTTTTGATACAATACCTCCCTATCTTTCGTAGGGTCCTCTCATTTAGTAAAAACCTATCACAAAAAATAGCATCTGTATCAGAATGTATTCATTTTCATTGAAATATTACCGATAAGATAGTATAATATTTTCAAATTAAAAAACAGTGAGGTTTTTTTATGTTTAAAAATAAAAAGAATCTAAGCATTATATTTTCTATAGCAACTGCCCTTGCCGGCACCTATGGCATCAGCTATCTTAGCTCCTTTACCTCGGGCACGCAACTGACATATAGTGTTTTTTCTATTGGTCTCTTCGCGGCATTAGCTTTACTTTTACAGCGCACTTTTGAAGACATTGTTCTTTTAACGGATCGTCGCAGTAAAGTATTCCGTATTTCCTTTGCATTTCTGACTGCATTTGTGTTTGCACTGACTTTAGTTTTAGGTTATCAGTTAAAAGGATTGGGTATGACAGAAGGGGGACTTAGAGGAAAAGGGCTGATTTTCCTTCGCTCTTTTCTGCTTGCTTTTACCATTCTGCCTTTCAGTAATCTCCTTTACAAGTGGGCAGAAAGCATTCGTTCCTTTGTCGTTGACCGAACTGCCACGTCAAAGGATACTGCTAAACCTTGGAGTGCGACGAAATTATTTTTCATCGTGTGTGGCATCATTTTCTTGTGCTGGATACCGGTATTTCTGGCTTACTATCCTGCTGTTATGAGCTTCGACTTCCACCGTCAGTCCCAGGAAGCGGCCAGAGGCTTTATCTGGTTTAATAGCTACCAACCACTGGCACATACATGGCTCATCTGGGTTGCTTTCCAGATTGGCAATGCCTTTGGCAGCCTGCAGACCGGTATGGCATTTTACAGTTTTTTTCAAATGTTGATTCTTGCTGTCTCCTTAAGCTACTCCTGCTCTGTGGTGTACCGCTTGGTAAAGAGGAAATGGGCCATTGTACTTTTAACGGCATTTTATGCTTTTTTCCCATATATCTCTATTTTGTCCGTAACAGTTACTAAGGACGTTATTTTTTCTGCGCTGTTTTTAGTCTTTGTATGTTTATTTATAGAAAGAACTTTCTTTGCAGAAGGCAAAAAGCAGCTGGTTCTTGACATTTTGTGGATTATAGAAGGAATTGTCATGGTTCTGTTCCGCAATAATGCCCTCTACGCTGCAGCCTTATTTATTATGATCTGGTTTTTTATGGGTGAAAAAAAGCAGCGACTTCGTATTTTGGCGCTGGGGCTGTGCCTGATGATTGGCGGAAAAGGTGCTTTAGAAGGTATGCATATTATTCTCGGCACAGAGATTCGCGGCAGTCAGGTAGAAATGTTCAGTGTACCGATTCAGCAGTTTGGCCGTGTAGGCGACCTGCACGGGGACACCTTAGACGAAGAGACGCGTGCTTTGATCGATACTTACGTTCCGGAACACATCTGGGATGAGTACTATCCTCCTATTTCAGATACCCTGAAAGGTACTGTCGGCCAGTTTACCTTCGATGAGACCTGGAAAGGCCACTACGGCGACATGCTGAAAGCCTGGATTCAGGTAGGCCTCCAATATCCAAACGAATATATTGATGCTTTTCTGGAACTGACTGCAGGCTACTGGTCCTTTGATGACGTAAGCTGGGCGGAGGTCCTGGGCTATGGTTTAGAGGAAAGAATGGGCGCCTTGTATACCTACAATTCTACCGTTTCCGATGTGCTGCCGGAAGGCATAGCGCATGAAACCAAGTTCCCTTGGCTGGAAAATGTTTTGGAAAACATCGTCAGTGCCAACGCCTTTTATAAGTGGCCTGTATTCAGTAATCTGTTTAAGCCTGCTCTTTACTGCTGGGGCCTGATTTTGATTCTTGTTTTATGCTTTTACAATTACAATAAGAAAAAGATATTAGTTACTTTATATCCGCTGGCATATTTTGCAACACTGCTGCTTGGGCCGGTGGTTCAGGTGCGATATGTACTGCCGCTTATTGTTACAGTACCGGTGCTGCTGGCCATGTTTGTATATAATGAGCGGAAAGAGAGCATGTAATACCTTTATTGCAAACAAATACAAAACCGGGAATATGCCGCATAACCACCTTATAGGTTACAGAGGCATACTCCCGGTTTTACTATGGATTGGGGCAATAAAATTATCTTACATACTTCAATGTTACAATTTCAAAATTCTTTACCGGAATCTTTACAGTGCCGTCTTCACAAGCAAGCTTCTGCTCATTTTCCTCAAGCATATTACATACGTATACTTCCTTGAAATCAAAGTTTGCCTTGATTGCAGCGGTTGTCTTCTGATTATAAGCTTCGTAGAAACGTACGATGATAGCATCATCATCCTCAGCCTTCTTAATGGTCTCAACAACCACATTTTCCTTATCACAGCTGATGAGTGCGTGGCAATCTGAGATACTGCCGTCAGCAGCTGCAACGGTGTCTGCTTCCAAAGCCATATTCAATAAGTATGCTTCCTTTACGGTCTGTCCTTCTCTGTAATCTCCGGTGTGTGGGTACAGAGAGTAGGTAAACTGGTTGATACCTCTGTCTGCCTCCGGATTCGGATAAGTAGCAGCCTTCAGAAGAGAAATCTTCATCACATTGTCTTCTACATCGTAGCCGTACTTGCAGTCATTTAAGAGGCTGACACCGTAGTCACCTTCAGAGAAGTCTGCCCACTTGTGAGCACATACTTCGAATTTCGCGCTGTCCCAGCTGGTATTTCTGTGGGTAGGACGTGCAAGATTACCAAACTGAATCTCGTAGGTAGCCTCTGTGCTGCGAATATCTACAGGGAATGCAGCCTTCAAAAGCACATGGTCTTCCTGCCAGTCAACAGTAGTTACAAAGTCTACTCTCTTAGAGCCCTTACGCAGTAAAATATCCTGTGTAATCACAGAATTCTGATAACGTCTCTCTACGCGGATACCTTCCGGCAGCAGTGTTACATTCTGTACATCATCTGCAATCCACATCTTCTGCTTGTAGTAATCTGTGATTTCCCAAGCGTCATATTCTCTCGGATAATCCTCAAAGATTTCCAGACGGTTTGCTTCTTCTCCTGCTGCAATGACTTCTCTCTGTGCTGCCTTGTCGTATACGGAAACAATGTGATACTTGTCATTGAAGGTAACCTTAATCATATCGTTTTCCAGAGACTTTTCTGTGACGATAACGTCCATATCTACAGGCTGTGCAGGAATTACCTTCCAGCCGTGAGCAGGTACATCTTCAACATAATAAGTCTGGCCGTCTACCTTTACATAATCACTGATTGCGAAAGGTGTCGGATTCCATACAAAGATACCGCCTTCTGTCTTTAAGTTTGCCTTGATATCAGCTAACTTGTCTGCAACAATGGCTCTGCCTTCGCTTAAAATACGTGCGTATTCTGCATCTGTTACATCATATACTTCCTTAATGGAAGAGCCGGGAATAATATCATGGAACTGATTTAACAGAATATTAATAATATTTTTGTGGAAGGTTTCTGCAGGATATGTACCGTTATTGAGAATCATATCCGCTACAGCAACACTTTCTGCCATCTGCTGCAACAGCTCGCTCTTTCTGTTGTTCTTTTTATTCTTTGCAATAGAGGTATAAGTTCCTCTGTGCATTTCCAGGTACATCTCACCAACCCACTTTGGTGCCTTCTTAAGGGCCTTGGTATTTTCCATGAAGTCCTTCTGAATCTTCTCAAAGAATGTTCCGGCCTTTTCCATCTTGGCCTGTGGAATACCCGGAAGACCGTATTTCAGACGTTTGTATCTTTCCATCATCTCGTGGGTAGTACCGCCGCCGCCGTCACCGTAACCGCAGGTAAGTAATGTATTATTAGTCAGAGATTTATTTTTGTATCTGTCCCAGGTGCCCTTCAATTCCTTCGGATTTAAATCACGTACATAACTGGTAATAATAGAAGTAAATACCTGGCTGCCGTCAATACCTTCCCAAATAAAGGTATCATTTGGCATAGGGTTGGTCTCATTCCAGCTCATCTTGGCTGTAAAGAACTTATCCACACCACTCTTACGTAAAATCTGCGGCAACGCACCGCTGTAACCGAATACGTCCGGTAACCAGAGAATCTTACTCTCTACATCAAACTCTTCCTTCATGAAGCGCTTACCGTGAAGCACCTGACGAACCAGGCTCTCACCACTGATTAAGTTGGTATCTGCCTCCAGCCACATAGCGCCTTCCGGCTCCCATCTGCCCTCTTTAACAGCCTCTTTGATTCTCGCGTACAGCTCAGG
>JAFTXF010000149.1 GCA_017461685.1 Lachnospiraceae bacterium | reverse complement strand
GGTATGATGCCTTTACCTTACCGCTGGCTCACTTCCATGATGGCCAGATACAACGGCAAGAGCATTTTAATTGACTGCGGGGAAGGTACCCAGATAGCCATGAAGGAAAAGGGCTGGAGCCCAAAACCTATTGATATTATCTGCTTTACCCATTACCATGCAGATCATATCAGTGGTTTGCCGGGACTGTTGCTCACCATGGGTAATGCGGAGCGTACAGAGCCGGTACTGATGATTGGACCTAAGGGATTGGAAAAGACAGTGAATGCGCTTCGGACGATTGCACCGGAGCTGCCTTTTAAAATAGAGTTTCATGAAATTGACGAGGAGGAATAAACCATAGACTTTGGAGACTTTTCTCTAACAGCCTTTCGGGTTCGCCACAATGTGATCTGTTATGGTTATACCATGGAGATTAAACGTGCCGGCAAATTTGATGCGGAGCGCGCCAAGGCAAACGGTATTGCATTACAATATTGGTCCCGTCTGCAAAAAGGGGAAGTCATTGAAGCAGACGGCATAACATACACGCCTGATATGGTGTTAGGTCCTGCCAGAAAGGGGCTGAAGGTGACTTATTGTACGGATTCCAGACCTACAGAAGGAATTGTGGAGCATGCCTATGAAAGCGATTTGTTTATATGTGAAGGCATGTACGGGGAACCTGATAAGGTGGCGAAGGCCAAAGAATACAAGCATATGACCTTTTATGAAGCAGCAGATATGGCCAAGCGTGCCTGTGTAAAGGAGCTTTGGCTGACACATTACAGTCCATCTACTATGTGGCCGGAGGAATTTATGAAGTCTGTAAAGGGGATTTTTGCCAATAGCCATGCGGCCAAGGACGGACGGACTGTGGAATTAAAATTTGAGGATTAATTTCAGCAAATGCTGATACGATGCAGTGAAATTTCATGTGAACGGTATCAGAGGTGTTTGTAACAAATGAGGGATTAGGATGACAGGTTTAAATAACGAAGAAAAAGACATATATATTTTGGCCATTGAGAGCTCCTGCGATGAAACTGCAGCAGCTGTAGTGAAAAACGGCCGAAACGTATTATCCAATATTATTTCTTCTCAGATTGATTTGCATACCCTGTATGGCGGGGTAGTGCCTGAGATTGCTTCCAGAAAGCATATTGAGAAGATAAATCAGGTGATCGAGGAGGCATTAAAAGCGGCGGATGTGACCATGGAAGATATTGATGCCATTGCCGTAACTTATGGCCCGGGCCTGGTAGGTGCTCTTTTGGTGGGAGTATCTGCGGCCAAGGCGTTGGCTTTTGCTACAGGCAAACCGTTAGTAGGCGTCCATCATATCGAGGGACATATCAGTGCCAATTATATAGAAAATCCGGAGTTGGAGCCGCCTTTTATGAGTCTGGTAGTCAGCGGCGGACATTCCCACCTGGTGGTTGTGAAGGATTATGGAGAATACGAAATCATCGGCCGCACCAGAGATGACGCTGCAGGAGAAGCTTTTGATAAGGTGGCCAGAGCTATCGGACTGGGCTATCCGGGTGGACCGAAGATTGACAGAGTTTCCAAAGAAGGCAATCCCGAAGCTATTAAATTCCCGCGTGCCAAGGTGGGTGAGAATGTGTACGATTTCAGCTTCAGCGGTTTAAAGAGTGCAGTGCTTAATTATTTAAACGGCTGTCAGATGAAGGGAGAGGAAGTATGTGTGCCGGATGTGGCTGCTTCTTTCCAAAAGGCGGTAACGGACGTGTTGGTGGAGCATGCCATTCACGGTGCTAAGGAATACGGCTTTACCAAGCTTGCGATTGCGGGCGGGGTGGCTTCTAATTCCAGTCTGCGTGCTGCGATGCAGGCAGCCTGTGATAAGGAAGGAATTCAGTTTTATCATCCTTCGCCGGTTTATTGTACCGATAATGCGGCTATGATTGGTGTAGCAGGCTACTACGAGTACATGAAAGGTGCGAGACACGGTTGGGATTTAAATGCGGTACCGAATTTAAAGCTTGGAGAGCGATAGGAGTAAAGATGAGACATATAGCAATTGTTTTGGCGGCAGGCCGTGGCAAACGTATGAACAGTAATGTGGCAAAGCAGTATTTGCTTTTGCGTGATAAGCCCGTGTTGTATTATGCGCTGAATCAATTTGAACATAGTTTTATAGACGATATTATCTTGGTAACAGGTGCAGAGGATATTGCCTACTGTGCAGAAGAAATCGTAGCGAAATATGGTTTTACCAAGGTGCGGCAGGTGGTTGCCGGCGGTCGGGAACGTTACCATTCCGTGCATCAGGGTCTGGTGGCAGCAGGAAAACTGCTGCAGGATGAGGCTTTGGCAGGAACTTTGAGGTCTGCTGTACAGGAGGCGGACAACGAAGTCGCCTTGACACAAGCAGCACCGGAAGTCTGCATATATATCCATGACGGTGCCAGACCGTTTATTTCTGAAGAAATATTATTGCGTGCCAGGAAAAGCGTAGAGCGGTACGGCTCCGGTGTAGTGGGCATGCCGGTAAAGGATACCATAAAAATAGCAGACGAATCAGGTTTTGCGGCGGATACGCCTAAACGTTCTTTGGTTTGGCAGGTGCAGACACCTCAATGCTTTTTATATTCTGAGATTGCACCGGCATACACCAAGCTTATTGAGACAGAAGAAGCACTACTGGCACAGGGGATTGCTATTACCGATGATGCCATGGTGATGGAACTTTTGGGCAACCGGCCGGTGAAACTGGTAGAGGGCAGTTATGAAAATATCAAGATTACCACTCCGGAGGATTTGGCGGTAGCAGAGAGCTTTTTTAGCAAGTAACTTTTCAATTTATAATTTTTTCTATTTTTTTATAGAATTTCGTCACATTTTAAACACAAATAAAGGTTATGATAATTTTAACATTAGGCGTTTGCGAAACTCGGTGGCTGCCGGCGGAAGTGATATATATTCTGTCTCGGGGACACTCCCGCTCCGTGAAAAGCTGCAGCGGTACTAAGCTCAGACTGCGGTTACCACCTTGCTTCGCTAAGGACCGGCGCTTTTAAAGCCCCCTCTACCGGAATATATATTACTTCCGCCGGCAGCCACCGAGTTTCGCAAATACCTAAATTTTAACATATTTGGGAGGTAATCAAAATGTACGAGAACAAAGATTCAATTTTAAATGAACAACATATAGACAATATTTCAGAAAAGGCTCAGACATCAGAACCGGTTACAGAGAGGATGATGACCGCGGAGGAGGTGGCTATGGGTGCCACAAGTGCAGGGGTAGATGTCAAGCCGGAAGCTGAGCCGGCTGATACAGAAGAGACTGCTCAGAGGGAAGTTGTCCAGGCTGATTCAGAAGGAATTGCCCCGGGAGAATATGCCCCGATGAATACAGAAGCAGATGCACAGCAGACCAACCAAACAGAGTCTGGAATTTATAGCGGTTACGCTCAGCAGAATAACTATTCTGCACAGAGTACCGGCAGTCAGCCATGGTCAGCCAAGGACATTCAGCCTCGTAAAAAGATGGGCTGGGGTAAGCTCATTGTAGCACTTATATTATGCGGCCTGATTCTGGGCGGCAGTACCGCAGGCGCGTATTTCGGTGTGACCTATTTGATAAATAGATTTACTCCGGCAGAGTCAGAACAGACATCTGATGCGGATGTAGAGGTGGTAAAAAAAGAACCTGAAATCAATCAGGTAGAGACTGCATCTCCGGTACAGTCCGGCCATGTCACAGTAGGCGTTGCGTATGACGTATCTCCTGTTGTAGAGAGCGTAATGCCGGCAATGGTTTCTATCATTAACAACTACACAGAGACTTACAGTACATTTTTTGGACAGAGTTATACACAGGAGGGTGCAAGCTCGGGCAGCGGTATTATTATTGGTGAAAATGATACAGAGCTTTTGATTGCTACCAACTATCACGTAGTGGAGGGCAATGATGCGCTTGAGATTACCTTTATTGACGGTACCGTGGGTCAGGCTCATATTAAGGGAACAAATCCGGACATGGATTTGGCGGTAGTCTCTGTTGCGCTTGACAGTCTCTCTGCAGAGACCAAGAGCAGTATTGCCGTAGCAAGTCTGGGCAACAGTGATGAATTAAAGCTGGGCCAGCCTGTTATCGCAATCGGTAATGCTTTGGGTTACGGTCAGAGTGTTACAACAGGTGTAGTTTCTGCCTTAGACAGAGAGATTGCTGTTGAGGAAGGCAGCACAGGAAGCTTTATTCAGACAGATGCTGCCATTAATCCGGGTAATTCAGGCGGCGCCCTGTTAAATATGAACGGTGAAGTTATCGGTATTAATTCCAGTAAGATCGGCGGTTCTGCTATCGAGGGTATGGGTTATGCCATTCCAATCAGTGCTGCGGAACCTATCATCAGCGACTTGTCTTTGCAGACGACGAAAGTCAAGGTAGATGCAGCAAATCGAGGATATCTGGGAGTATCTATTAAGGAAATTCCAAGTACCGATGTTCAAAAATACGGTATTCCGCAGGGCGTATTGGTTGCCGAAGTAGTAAAAGGCAGTGCGGCAGAAGCAGCAGGCATGAGAATGTATGACATTATTGTAGGGTTTGATACCTTTGAAATCAGCGAATATACAGACTTGCAGGAAGCATTGCAGTATTATGCAGCAGGTACTACAGTACCTGTAGAAGTAATGCGTATTCAAAATAGCGGTTACCAGCGCATTACATTACAGGTGACATTGGGCGTAATACCACAATAAATCCTTTGATAAAAATATGAATATAAAGATAAACAGGCTGTTGCAGATTTCTTGCGGCAGCCTGTTTGCTGTAGTGGTGCCGACGGACGCCTGCTTTGTGGTACTGAAGTACGTAATCTGCATTTACATCAAAGGACCTTTGTGACAATTGTAAAATTGATTGAAAAATATTTAGAAAAATTGTATACTATAGCATATGCATATATTTGCAAATAAACGATAGGCTACGAGGTTCATTACATGGATATTTGTTTAAAAATCGCACAGGAATTACATATTAAAAAGGGTCAGGTTGAGGCGGCAGTACAATTGATTGATGAGGGCAATACCATACCTTTTATTTCCCGATACCGCAAGGAGGTAACCGGGGCGTTGAATGATGAGCAGCTTCGTGATCTGCACGAAAGACTGCAGTATTTACGCAATCTCGAGGACAAGAAGGAGCAGGTGCTTAAAAGCATTGAAGAGCAGGGCATGCTGACAGAAGAATTAAGGGATAAGATTTTGGCAGCAGAGACACTTGTATTGGTGGAGGATTTATACCGTCCGTACCGCCCGAAGAGAAAGACACGTGCCAGTGTGGCGAAGGAAAAAGGTTTGCAGCCGTTGGCCGACTATATATTAGAACAGACTTCCACAGAAGATGTTTTGATAGAAGCCTCCAGATATTTATCTGCGGAAGAGGGCAAGGAAGTGGCAACTGCGGAGGAAGCACTGCAGGGAGCCAAAGACATTATCGCAGAGCAGATTTCCGACACTGCAGACTACCGTATTTTTATTCGCGATTTAACCATGCAGGAGGGTACTGTGAAGAGTGTTGCCAAGGATGCAGAGGTGAAAAGTGTTTACGAAAATTACTATGATTATGAAGAAAAGCTTTCCAGGGTTGTAGGTCATCGCGTGTTAGCCTTAAACCGTGGCGAGAAGGAAAAAATATTAACCGTAAAGGTAATAGCGCCTGAGGAACGTATTGTAGGATATTTGCAGAAACAGATGATTACTGCGGACAATATTTACACCACGCCGATTTTACAAGAGGTAGCGTTGGATGCCTATGACCGCCTGATTGCACCGGCCATTGAGCGTGAAATTCGTAATGAATTGACAGAAAAGGCGGAGGATGGCGCTATTGATGTATTCGGCAAGAATTTAGAGATGCTGTTGATGCAGCCGCCGGTTGCCGGCAAGGTGGTACTGGGCTGGGACCCGGCATTCCGTACCGGATGTAAGCTGGCGGTGGTAGATGCCACCGGCAAGGTGCTGGATACTAAGGTGATTTATCCTACAGAGCCTCAGAATAAAGTGGAAGAGTCAAAGCGGGAATTAAAGAAGCTCATCAGCAAATATCATATTGACTTAATCAGTGTGGGCAACGGCACGGCTTCCAGAGAATCCGAGCAGGTGATTGTTTCCTTATTAAAGGAAATTCCGCAGCCGGTACAGTATGTCATTGTAAACGAAGCCGGTGCTTCTGTGTACAGCGCCAGCAAGCTGGCAACCGAGGAGTTTCCGGATTTTGACGTGGCACAGAGAAGTGCTGCCAGCATTGCACGCCGCTTGCAGGATCCGTTGGCTGAGCTTGTAAAAATTGACCCGAAGTCCATCGGTGTAGGTCAGTATCAGCATGACATGAATCAAAAGAAATTAAGCGATACTCTGACCGGCGTGGTAGAGGATTGTGTAAATAAAGTTGGTGTGGATTTAAATACAGCATCTGCCCCGCTGTTAGCATATATTTCCGGTATCAGCAAGACACTGGCCAAAAATATCGTAGATTACCGCGAGGCAAATGGACGCTTTACCAACCGTAAGCAGCTGCTCAAGGTGGCAAAGCTGGGACCGAAGGCATACGAACAATGTGCCGGCTTTATGCGTATTACCGGTGGGGATAATCCATTGGATGCAACCAGCGTGCATCCGGAATCTTACGAAGCCTGCGAAAAATTGCTTGGTAAGCTGAAATTGGACAAATCCGCCTTGGCAAGCGGTATGGGTCTTGGCAAGACAGTATCTGTACTCACTTCTAAAATGGACAAAAAGAGGCTGGCTGCAGAAATCGGTGTAGGTGAAATGACTTTGAACGACATGATTGAAGAATTGGTAAAACCGGCCCGAGACCCGAGAGAGGAAATGCCTGCTCCTATTCTTCGCAGCGATGTATTAGATATGAAAGACTTAAAGCCGGGCATGATTTTAAAGGGCACAGTCCGCAATGTGATTGATTTCGGAGCATTTGTGGATATCGGTGTACATCAGGACGGTTTGGTTCATATTTCACAGATGTCTGAAAAATACATTAAGCACCCGCTGGATGCAGTGAAACTGGGAGATGTGGTAGAAGTACAGGTTATCAGCGTGGACGAAGCTAAGAAGCGCATTGCTCTGACGATGAAGATAAATAATGAATTAAAATAAAAAAATCAAAAATAGTTGAAAAAAGTTGTTGACAATTAAGAATAGTTTTGATAAGATACTAATTGCCGCTGACAAAGCGGCATACGGAGAGGTATCGAAGTGGTCATAACGAGGCGGTCTTGAAAACCGTTTGTCCGGAAGGGCGCGTGGGTTCGAATCCCACCCTCTCCGTTGGAGTGCTTGCTCCTCGGAGTATTGAACGCAATCCTATAGAGTCACAGAGAGATGCTATTTAGCGTATTTCTTCTAGTTTGCAGAAGTACCCAAGAGGCTGAAGGGACACCCCTGGAAAGGGTGCAGGTCGTTAATAGCGGCGCGAGGGTTCAAATCCCTCCTTCTGCGGTCGCATTTCTTATGAGATGCACCGAGCGTCCGAAAGAAGCTGTGGTAACAGATTCTGTAGGCAAGCGCTCAAGTACCTTGACAAATAAACAGCAATGCAACCCTGAAAGATTCCGAACAAAGCAGGACACAAGGAGTCCTGTCTGGAAGAAATTCAGAGAACAAAAAATTAAACAGTAATAACGGTTTAATTTTTTAGAAAAGCTATCAGATTTTGAAACAAAGAGATTGAACATGAGATT
>JAFTXF010000148.1 GCA_017461685.1 Lachnospiraceae bacterium | reverse complement strand
CGTATAAATATACTTTGTAAAAGTATGCTTGAAATCAGGGCGGTTTATCAACTGTACTTATGTAATTAGAAGGGGATATGATTGCACTTTGTGTATCATACAAAGATCATGAAAAGAAAGACAAAATGGATTTTAGCGGTTCTTGCCGTTCTCATCATAGGCGCTGTGGCATATTTTACCGCAGATATTGAGGTATATGCCACCTGGTGGGCATTGCTTCCGCCGGTGTTGGCCATAGCGCTGGCATTGATTACCAAGGAAGTGTACAGTTCTTTATTTATCGGTGTCGTGTCAGGGGGTCTGTTGTATTCCCATTTCAGTCTGGAAGGCACTTTGGTACACGTGTTTGAAAACGGCGTGATTGCTGTTTTGGCCAAAACGGCGAATGTGGGTATTCTTATATTTTTGGTGTTTTTGGGTGTCTTGGCGGTAATGATGAATCAGGCCGGAGGCTCCAAAGCTTTTGGCGAATGGGCCGGCAAACATATCAAAAGCAGGACAGGTGCCATGCTATGTACGATTTTTCTCGGCATGCTGATTTTTGTGGATGATTATTTTAACTGCCTTACCGTAGGCAATGTGATGCGTCCGGTAACGGACAAGCACAGGATATCCAGAGCGAAGCTAGCCTATCTGATTGATTCCACGGCAGCGCCGGTTTGTATTATTGCACCTATTTCTTCCTGGGCAGCAGCGGTATCGGGCTTTGTAGAAGGGGAAAACGGTCTGGCTTTATTTATAAAGTCTATTCCATACAATTATTACGCTTTATTTTCTATATTAATGATGATTCTTCTGGTGCTGTTCAAGGCAGACTTCGGACCTATGAGAAAGCATGAGACAAATGCCCTGAAGGGCGACATATTTTCCGGTGACAGGGAATATATAAAGGAAGAAGCACAGCACAGTGAAGTACAGGGAAAGGTAATCGATTTGCTGTTTCCGATTGCGGTACTGATTGTCTCCTGTATCATCGGTATGATTTATACCGGCGGTTTTTTTAAGGGCGTGAGCTTTATTGATGCGTTTGCCGGCAGCGACGCCTCTTTGGGACTGGTTTTGGGGTCTTTCGTAGCTTTGGCAATCACAATTATTTTTTATGTAGTGCGCAGGTCCCTGTCTTTCAAAAAATGTATGGAATGTATACCCGAGGGCTTCCATGCTATGGTCCCGGCTATTTTGATACTCACCCTTGCCTGGAGTTTAAAAGCCATGACGGACTCTTTAGGGGCAGGTGCTTTTGTAGAACATATGATAAAGGGCTCTGCGGAGAGTCTTGCCGTGATTTTGCCGGCGGTTATTTTTGTGGTGGCTGCGGCTCTGGCATTTGCAACCGGTACATCATGGGGGACCTTCAGTATACTGATTCCTATTGTAGTTGCGGTATTTCAGCAGACGGATTATCAGATGATGATTATTTCAATCTCAGCCTGCATGGCAGGGGCAGTTTGCGGTGACCATTGCTCACCGATTTCCGACACCACCATTATGGCCAGTGCAGGGGCTCAGTGCAATCTGGTCAATCATGTTTCTACCCAACTTCCCTATGCACTGCTGGTGGCAGCGGTTTCCTGCATTACCTATGTGATTGCGGGATTTGTACAAAGCATGATGGTTCCATTGATAGCAGGTGCGGTATTATTAGTAGTTGCTGTATATATATTGAAGAAAAATTAATTTCGGCGGGCAGAATTTTTGTATTGCCCGCTATGGAGGGAGGATATATTATGGGAAAAATATTTATTCCGGAGGGCTATAAAAGTCCTCAGTCAATCAAAGAAACTGAAAAAGCGATTAAAGAAGTAAAGGACTATTTTGAGCGTGCCCTTGCAGACGCGCTGAATCTGACCCGTGTATCTGCACCGCTTTTTGTAAAGCCACAGTCCGGCCTGAATGATAATTTAAACGGTGTGGAGCGTCCGGTTACCTTTGGTATCAAAGAACAGGATGACGCTATGGTAGAGATCGTACATTCCCTTGCAAAGTGGAAGAGAATGGCGTTAAAGGAATATGGCTTTGCTATGGGGGAAGGTCTTTATACCGATATGACAGCCATTCGCCGCGACGAAGAGACCGACAATATTCATTCTCTTTACGTAGACCAGTGGGACTGGGAAAAGATTATCGACAAGAGCGAGCGAAATGAGGAGACTTTGAAGGAAACCGTTTTCCGCATTTACATGGCTATTAAGCAGACAGAATACTATATTTGCGGTAAATATCACTTTATGGACCCGTTCCTGCCAAGTGAGATTAGCTTTGTGACTACCCAGGAATTAGAGGATCGTTGGCCGGATAAGACAGCCAAGGAGCGTGAGAATCTGATTGCCAAGGAAAGGGGCGCAGTATTTCTTATGAAGATTGGCGGGGCATTAGAGTCCGGTGAAAGACATGACGGCCGTGCTCCGGACTATGATGACTGGGAATTAAACGGTGATATTCTGGTGTATTATCCGGTGCTGGATATGTCCCTGGAGCTTTCCAGCATGGGTATCCGTGTGGATGAGGATTCTCTGGCACGCCAGTTAGAGATTGCCGGCTGTCAGGACAGAGCAGAGCTTGCTTATCACAAGGCAGTATTTAACAAAGAACTTCCTTATACTATCGGCGGTGGTATCGGACAGAGCCGTATTTGTATGTTCTTTATGCAGAGAGCACACATCGGCGAAGTACAGTCTTCCATCTGGCCGGAGGATGTACTGGAAAAGGCAAAAGCGAACGGAATACATATTTTATAATAATGAACGGGCAGCCTGCGATTTGTGGGCTGCTGATTTCATAGCTAGGGAGCAATGATAAATCAATCATTCTGCACAGCCTTTTTAACATACAAAGAAATCATTTTTTTATTCCTCCGAAGCATGCGTATTTCGGAAATTTTTAGGCGTAGTACCGGTCTCCGCCTTAAAAATTCTCGTAAAATAATTGG
>JAFTXF010000019.1 GCA_017461685.1 Lachnospiraceae bacterium | reverse complement strand
TCTATTTTATGTATTTGGAGGAAACTACAATGAAATTTAACAACATCGAATTCGATACCTATTTTAAAAATTATCCTAATGAAGCAGGCTTTTTCGGCAAATACGGCGGTTCCTATGTCTCACCGGAACTGCAAAAGGCCATGGATGAAATTACGGAAGCTTACTTTACCATCTGTAAATCCAGCAAATTTGTAAGTGAACTGCGCAGAATCCGCAGAGAATTTCAGGGCAGGCCGACTCCTGTTTCTTATTTGGAAAGATTGTCCGGTATGCTGGGAAATGTACAGCTTTATGTAAAGCGTGAAGACTTAAATCACACCGGTGCTCACAAGCTCAATCACTGCATGGGTGAAGCATTGCTTGCCAAGTACATGGGAAAGAAAAAGGTTATTGCCGAAACAGGTGCGGGACAGCATGGTGTTGCCCTTGCTACTGCTGCGGCCTACTTCGGGCTGGAATGTGACATTTATATGGGCGCTGTGGACATCAAGAAACAGGCTCCTAATGTTGCCCGCATGAAGATTCTCGGTGCCAATGTTATTGAAGTTACTGAAGGTTTACAGACCTTGAAGGAAGCGGTAGACGCTGCATTTGCAGCTTACTGTCAGGAATATAAAGACGCTATTTACTGTATCGGTTCCGTTCTGGGCCCACATCCGTTCCCGATGATGGTCCGCGACTTCCAAAGCGTTGTGGGTATTGAAGCCAGAGAACAATTTTTCAATATGACCGGTGAATTGCCGGATGCGGTTGTTGCCTGCGTAGGCGGCGGCTCCAATGCTATGGGTATTTTCTCCGGATTTTTGAATGATCCGGTTGACATTTACGGTGTAGAGCCTTTAGGCAAGGGTCCGACTTTGGGTGACCATGCTGCCAGCCTCAAATACGGCACAGAAGGTATTATGCACGGTTTTAACAGCATTATGCTGAAAGACGAAAACGGTGAGCCTGCTCCGGTTTACTCCGTAGCCAGCGGTCTGGATTATCCTTCCAGCGGTCCTGAGCATGCATTTCTCCATGATTTGGGCCGTGTCAAATATGATGTGGTCACCGATGATGAGACCATAGACGCTTTCTTTACCCTCTCCAGAATGGAAGGTATTATCCCTGCCATTGAAAGTGCTCACGCCGTTGCTTACGGTATGAAGCTTGCGAAACAAATGGGCAAGGGCTCTATCCTTATCAATCTCTCCGGCAGAGGCGACAAGGATATGGACTATATTATCGAGAAATATGGTATTCGCTAATTTTTTGCTGCAGCATCATTGCCTCCGGGTAACTTTATAACGATAAGATTTTGTAGATTTTCCAATAAGCCCCACGATGAAAAACAGAGTGGGGCTGTTGTATTAATATTACTGTTCTCGCATATTATTTCAAAAAAACTCTTTACAAAATCTTTATTCAGTCGTATCATGTAGTTATGAAAACTACATAAAGTGGTTGCGACCATATTTTATAGTTCTTAAAACCACAAGAAACTGTCGCATCTGTTTTTTACAAATCTAAATAAACACAGGAGACTCTTATGGAAAAATTTATTCTCAGCTGCTGCTCCACAGCAGATTTAACGAAAGAGCATTTCAATCAAAGAAACATTCATTACATATGCTTTCATTTTGAATTGGACGGAAAGCAATATCCGGACGATTTGGGTGAATCCATCCCCTTCCCTGACTTCTACAAAGCCATGCAGCAAGGGGCTGACACCAAAACCTCTCAGGTAAATGTAACCGAATTTGAAGAATACTTTGAATCGTTTCTGAAACAAGGGAAGGATGTTTTGCACGTAACCCTATCCTCCGGTATTTCAGGTACATATAATTCTGCAAATATTGCAAAAGACAGCCTGCTGGAAAAATATCCTGACCGCAAGATTTATATTCTGGACTCTCTGACAGCATCTTCCGGTTTTGGCTTATTGGTGGATAAGCTGGCTGATATGCGTGACGAAGGCAAGGATATCGATGAAGTATATCATTGGGCTATGGAAAACCGTCTGAAGCTTCAGACCTGGTTCTTCTCCACTGACCTGACCTTCTATGTGAAGGGCGGCAGGGTCAGCAAGACCTCCGGTTTTGTAGGCAACTTATTAAATATTTGCCCACTGTTAAATATGGACAGTCAGGGAAAGCTGATTCCTCGACAGAAAATCCGCACGAAGCGCAAGGTAATTCAGGCTATCGTGGAACAGATGGAACAGTTTGCTGAAAACGGTTTTGATTATGACGGCAAATGTTATATCAGCCACTCCGCTTGTATAGAGGATGCCAAAGCTGTTGCTGCTCTTATTGAAGAGCGTTTCTCTAACCTTAACGGCAAGGTAGAGATTAATGATATCGGTACCACTATCGGCAGTCATACCGGTCCGGGCACTGTAGCATTGTTCTTCTGGGGTGCTGTGCGGGAATAGCTCATGTTTTGGCATTTGTGAGTGTATGATACTGCTTTCAAAATACTTATGAATCTTATACAGATGATATACTCCCTTCCGGGTATACGGTTTCATTCGTTAAACTGTTTACCCGGAAGGGAATTTTTATGTTGCTTTTCTTGTAATTATGTACTATAATATAGGTATCGAGGAGGTTCTGCATTTATTTACAAACGAATACAAATAACCACAATGCACAATCCGATTATAAAACACAAAAGACCTTAGGTTATAAACGAGCCTGGAGAGCCGCTAATAACTACCGCGAGGTCTACCTATGACAGAGAAAGATATTACAGAAAAAACGTTGGAGAGCTACAATGATGTTTTTGCGGATATTATGAATGTATTATTGTTTCAGGGTGCAAATATTGTTCGAGAAAACGAACTGACAAATGCGCAGCCCCGCAGCTATTACAAGGCAGACGGCAGGATCAGAGAACAGGAGCGCGACGTTTCCAAGTATTGGAGAAAGAGTAAGATTCAAATCGCAATGCTAGGCATCGAGAATCAGACAAAGGAAGATGCTGATATGCCCCTTCGGATTATCGGATACGATGGAGCCGCCTATAGAAATCAGATTAAGAAAGGACAAAGGGCGAGGTATCCCGTCACCAGTATTGTATTATATTTTAATTACAGGAACCGCTGGCGGGCGCCGCTGCATCTTTCAGAATGTTTTAACATCCCAAAAGAACTGAAGCCTTACGTCAACGATTATCAGGTGCATCTTTTTGAAATTGCCTGGCTGACAAGGGAACAAGTCGAGCTGTTCCAGAGTGACTTTAAAATTGTAGCAGACTATTTTGTACAAATGCGAGAAAATAATGATTACATACCAACCAGAGAGACAATTCATCATGTGCAGGAGGTATTGCAACTGATGGCAGTGATGTGCGAAGATACCAGATTTGAAGAAGCGTATCAGGAGAAAGGAAGTGGAACGAATATGTGTGAATATTTGGATAGATTAGAAGCCAGGGGAAAATCTAAAGGGGAAATCATCGGTACCATCACAACCTGCCGGGAATTTGGCTTAGATGATGCAAAGATTTTTGAAAGAATCACGGAGAAGTTCCATTTAGATGAGCAGGAAGCACGAAAGTATTTGGAAGAAGTTAGTTAAAATAATATACTCAGTAATAGAAGGAGCCGGGCACTCATTAGCACTCAGCTCCTTTCATTTTCTCTCATTTTACAATCGTTTCAACAACCTCACATAAAACTCCACCGTCTTTATAAGCGTCTCCATCGGAATCCTCTCATTATTCCCGTGAATCATACCGCGCTCCTCTTTGGAAAGCTTCATCGCGGAGAAGCGGTACACTCTGTCGGTAATCCGGCAGTAATGTCTGGAATCGCTGCAGGCAAGCATCAGATACGGAGAGACAATGGCCTCCGGCCAGGTATTGTGAATAGCATCTTTGAGCTTAAACCACTCTTCGCAATCCGTATCGGAGCTGATAGATGGATTGTTGCCTTCCACAACCTCTACTTTAATCTTGTCATTTTTAATCACGGATTCCAGATAAGCCTTGGCAGACTCTACTGTATCGTTGCCCAAAAGACGCATATTTGCCCCAATGCTTGCTTTTGGTGGCAATACATTGTATGCCTTGCTGCCTTCCATACAGGTCACTGCTACCGTGGTACGCATCAGAGCATTTAATTCACCGCCGGACATTTTACAAATCATATCCAGCACCGGCTTAAAGCACCATAAATTCGCAAAAATCATACGGTAAAGGAAGGTGGAATGTCTGCCCAGGGTGTCAAACATCTCTGCCACCGGCTTGGTCAGCTGACTCTTAAAAGGATGAGCCTCCACATCTACTACTGCCTTGCTGAGATGTCCTGCAATCGTGTGCACCGGCGGCGTAGAAGCATGTCCGCCCTGAGAATCCATGGTGAATTTCACATTCATAAAGCCCTTTTCAGCTACACCGACTACGGCACATTCCTGACGTACGCCCGGGAATACCTTTTCTACAACAGCACCGCCTTCATCCACTACAATGGCCGGTTTCACGCCCTTTTCTTCCAGATAGGACACAATGGCCGGACAGGAATCTCCGCTGATTTCCTCATCACCGGAGAAGGACAAATACAAATCGTTTTCCGGCACGTAGCCTTCCTTTAATAACTGCTCCAGTGCCTCCACTACGCCACACAGTGTCCCCTTAGTATCCAAGGTGCCACGGCCCCACAGATAGCCGTCCTCGATGACACCGTCAAAGGCCGGCTTATCCCAGCCTGCCTCCTCTATAGGCACCACGTCATAATGTGCCATCATAACGCTAGGCTTTGCGGAGGATTTACCCGGCAAATAATATAACAGACCTGTTTTGCCCAGCTTTGTAAAGGTACAAGCCTCGTTAATTTTAGGAAAACGCTCCTTTAATAACGATTCAAACTTAGCAAATTCCCCACGGTCTACCAACTCTTCATTATTGTAGGAAACTGTTTTACAGCGAATCATATCAGCCATGTCTGCTACGATTTTCGCCTCATCCAGCTCCAACGCTTCCGGATTTGCAGGTTCTGCTGCTGCAGGCTTAAACTGTAGGGTTCTAACCATAATTACAGCAATCAATATAATTACAACAACGCCTAATACACTCCAAATAACCGTCCACATAATTATTATACCCAGCCTTTCTTGTACATAATTCTGGCTGCTCCTAAAGTAATCAGAACGCCTACCGGAACCAGCACACCTACGCTGCCTGCCAAAGACGGTACTAACAGAAACAAAGTAATCATAAACAAAAGCGGTGCAATGGAAAGCTTCCAGTTTTTGCTCACGTATACAATACCCAGACCACCGAATAATGCCGGCAAAATATTGTCAAAAGCAGGCTTTAACTGTGGCGAATCCAAAATCGGAGAAATCATGGAGAGACCTAAAACACCTACAACCAGTACTAACGTAGTCACAATAGAGCTGGTTGCAATGGCAATCGTAGAAATAACCTCGCCCTCTTCCGTGCCCGGCTTTACCTCTGCATTTTCCATAGCTGTCAATGCACTCGGCGCCTTTAAGCTGGTAAGATTTCCTGTCACAAATGCCAGATAGGTACCGCCGGTACCAAGCATCGGCGTATATGTAATCACTTCAATCAGTCCTACTGTCCAGTAAATCGGAGCCACACCAAGTAAGCCCTTTAACACTGCCGTAGCTTCCGGCCAGGCATTATAATATACGCAGGCAGCTACCGGCACACATACAATGACAATAGTAGCAGTCCAAATCCAAAGCTTTCCGTACCAGTCGGTTTTCTTCATATAATCACTCATGTCTGCACCTCCTTAACTTAATAACGGCGTAATAATACACGCAAAAATCATACCGCCTACCATACTGATAGACATGGCATAGGTTTCCAGCCACTTAAATTTTTTGATAAGCAAGCCGCAAACTGCCATCAGAGCCGCAGAAACAAGCAGTACAAAAATCGGAATCCAGCCGGCAATACCTGTCCTGATATCTGCAAATACCATGCCGAGGAATGCAGAAATCATACCAAGGAACAGAGAAGTCATAAATAAATCGCCCCACTTTTGGTCCTTTCCCTTCATCTTAATCATGCCGCCCTGAATCTTCTTCATCAAAATCGGCGGCAGAATCAGGCTCGGAAAAATACCCAGTGTCATCACCCATGCAATGGCAGTATAAGTTTTGGGATCCGTAATGGTCTCTGACAGAGATACCCCCAGCGCATTCGCCGTAGAGGTAGCCGCCGGCAGCTCATAGGTAATAGCTCCGATAACGCTCATACGAATCCATGGCAACGGTATCCCCAGAAACTTAGACAAAGTAATAATACCAATCAAAATGGACAGAGCCGGTGCCAGAGTAAATACCGTGGTAGAAATAATGGTTTTCTTTAATTTCGCTGTGGAAATCCCCAGCTCCTTCCCCCGTTTAAATGCTCTCACTAAGAAAAATACAGATTGTGCCAATACGAACAGAATAACAATAATGGCTACCCCATACATAAATGCACTGTTTACACTAAAGTTCATCGCTTACCTGTAGGATGTATTCTCACTAAAATACATCCATACTCTCCTTTCTTGCAGTTTTTCCTTTAGATCATTGCGAAACTCGGTGTTCGCCGTCAGAATTATGCTTCCTCTGCATGTACCTCTTCCTTGTCCTTCAACCGGACAATTGCTTCGTTTACCTGATGCTCGTG
>JAFTXF010000147.1 GCA_017461685.1 Lachnospiraceae bacterium | reverse complement strand
TGGATGTATTAGAGCAGTCATATGTAAATGCAGGCGGTGACAAGGATAAAGAAGGTACAACCGCATACAAGAAAATCACTATCTTCCCTATGTTTGCAGCACCTTTCGATGTTCCTATCGAAGAAGGAAAGGGCGGCCACGGTGGCGGCGACCCGGTTCTTTTAAACGATATCTTCGGCACTCCTGCAGAAGACAAGTTCCACAGAGCAGCCAATCAGGTAGACGGCGCCATGTCCATCCTGACCGGTGTAGCAGCCAATAAATCTATTGTATCCGGTCTTCCGGTTCAGATTGATTCTTTGGTGAAGTTTTAAGTATTTTTCAAATCCTCATTGATAAACAAAAAACAGGCGATTGTGAATCTTTACGGCAGTCGGCCGGAGGTTCGCAATCGCCTGAGCTTCTTAAATTATTAATTTTCGTTTAACATGAGCCGTTTGGCATTAGATTGCTTCCAGTTCCTTACGCAGGAAATTTACTGCCAATTCAATATCTGCCTTTGGATTGTCACCGGCTTCTCTTTCGATGGTGAGGAAACCGTCAAAGCCAATCTCTTTTAAAGCACCAAGATATTTCTTCCAGTCTACCTCTCCTTCGCCTAACGGGAGTTCCTTAAAGCCTTTGCAGGCATTCAGTGCATCCACGCCGCCTACAGCAAAGGCATGATATACGTCCGTAGGGTCCTGTTCCGGATCCAGCATCACACCATCCTTAGCATGGGTATGAACAATATAATCCTTCAAAAGGTAAACCGCTTCCACAGGCTCCTGTCCTGTAACCATGGCGAAGTTGGCCGGGTCAAGATTTACGCCGACGCCTCCCTTGGTATCCTGTAAAAAGCCCAAAAGTGTAGGTGCTTTTTCCGGTCCTGTTTCAATAGCCAAAGTAACTCCTTTGCTCTTTGCATACAGTCCGCATTCCGTCAAGGCATCCAGCATCACCTGATATCTGGGGTGAGATTTGTCTGCCGGGATAACGCCGATGTGTGTGGTCACAACATTGGTACCAAACTCCACTGCTAAATCTACGATTTTCTTGGTCATCTCGATACGCAGTGCATTGTCCTCAGCTCTTTCAAAACCGTAGCCACCCATATCACCGCAGAGGGCACTGACAACCATACCCTTATCCTGCAGCAATTGCTTGTAGGAAAGCTTCTCCTCTTCTGTCAGACTCTCAGGAGAAAATTCTCCTGTTGTAGCATAAATCTGTACACCCTGCAAGCCCAAAGCTGCAGCATGCTCTATGCCTTTATAATGGTTTTCCTTAAAACAGTCTGTGATAACACCTATTTTCATTCAACACTCCTCCTGATTGCTTCCCGATATATGTCCTTAAATACTTTTCCACTCTCCGAGGTGGTTTTTGCCTTCCACAACTGCTTCGCGAATCTTCATTGCCTCCAAAGTCTGCTGAGGGTCAAAAGATACTTCTCCGCTTTCATAGAAATTCAGAATATCCGCTATGAGGCTGTTAAAATAACCGGCACCCGCAGGCTTATACACAGACTCTCCCTTTGCCGTCTCCGCACAGATGCTGAAACCGTATGCAGGTGAATAAACCATGGTTGCCTTTTTGTCATTTTCAAATGCCACACTGCAAACATACTGATTGCCCTGCTGTTCTACACGCACCGCCTGGGCCTTTGCACCAATGGTCTTTACAACCATTTCCGTCTGGTGAACAATATATTCTTCAATATTGCTTCCACCGCCTGTAGTAATGATTGCGTTACTGTTTTCAAGACCTTCCAACTCGGCAGCATAGCGCAATGCAGAGGTACTGAAAAATTTCGTGCCGTATTGACGCGCAATCTCAAAGATTGCTTCTGCAGTTGCATAGTCAGGAGAAAATGTCTTGTCAATATAGGTATGTTTGCCGTACTTTAATACCTCACTTGCATAAGCCAAGTGCTTCTCCGGATTAGAAGGTGCAAGTACCAGAATATAGTCGCTCTTTTCGCAAAGTTCTGCAATACTTTCACATTTCTCCACACCAAAATCCTGACACCATTCATCAGTATTGCGTCCGTCTACAGGTGAAACATATTCTTCTGCCCATGCGTATTTTACGCAGAAATCCTTGCCCAGCAGCTCGCATTGTTCTTTAATCCATTGAGGATAATTATTGGCATGCCACTCACTTATGTAATAATCCACAAATCCGATTGTCTTCATTATAATGTAATCTCCTTCTTCTGCTCTGCAGATGCATATAAGCAGTCAAGCAATTTAGCACTTTCAAGAATATTGTCTATGTGACCCTTGTTCTTTACGCCTGTATCTGTAGACTCAAGGAACGCAGTATCCTCGCACAGATAATGATTAGGGATATCGTATTCAGGCTGAATAGTCTCTAAAGTCTCGCCATCATAAATCTCAAACTTGCCGCCATAGGTAAGTCTTGCACCAGCCTTATCGCCCATAAAATCAATAAACATCTCTATCTGGTCAATATTCTGTGCCCATGCACCGTTCAAGGAAATACTAGCCTTGTCAGTACGAACATATCCGGATACAAAATCATCTACGTCGTTGGTACCGTTTTCTACATCAGATGTATCCTC
>JAFTXF010000146.1 GCA_017461685.1 Lachnospiraceae bacterium | reverse complement strand
GACTCCGTTTCTGACTCTGTTTCTGTAAATTTTTGTTTGACAGCAATATTGTATGCGCTGTGACAAATTTTGTCAACCCAAAAGCGCATACAACTGAAAGCCCAGACACCAAAAGCGCAGACATCCGAAGGCACAGACGCGTAAAAGCACTGTCCGGTACAGAAAAAAGCATTGCCGGACACAAAAAGAGGAAGACATGTCTGCCTTCCTCTGTGTATGGTCCGTCTGAGGGAAATGTACGCAGTCAGACGAATTTGACCGTAATTCGGTAATTATAATCTTGTTATTATAACGTAGCGGTAATTCCGTTCTCGCTGGCAAGATATGCTTGTTCCACAATCTTCTGAACTGCGATAGCATCAGCAGCAGTGATTTCAGGCTCGGTATCATTTAAAACAGCACGGCCAAAGGATTCGATTTCCTTGGTGTACATATTGCCGAGAGGAACATTCAGCTTCACAGGAACCAGCTCCTCGCGATTCTGGCTGGCGTCATAAGCCAAAGAATCGTCGGATATCAAAATAGATACATCACCGGCTTCTATCTGGCTGATGGTGCCTTCTGCCATAATGCTTCCCTTGGTTCCGTAGAATTCCAGTCTGCACTTGGCAGCAGCATCAGGAATATTGAAATTTGCGTCTACCATAGCCAAAGCATTGTTGTTCATCTTCATAACGATGGTAGCAGAGTCATCCGCATTGTAGCTGAAGGTCTGAGTTTCAGCAAAACCGGTCACCTTACTAGCCTGTAATCCTGATATATACTGTAAAAGGTCGATGCAGTGAATACCCATATCCATCAGGGCACCGCCGCCGGAAAGAGCCTTATTCTGTCTCCAGTTGCCCGGAATATCAGGATACCAGCAGGTTAACTGTGCACGCATGGAAACGATTTCACCTAATTTGCCTGCTGCAATTAACTTCTTCATCTCCTGATGATAGCTATGGAAACGCATCATAAGTCCTACGCCCAGCTTTACCCCTGCCTGCTTACAGCACTCGGCAATTTCCATGGATTCTTCTGCGGTCAGGGCCATAGGCTTTTCCAATAAAATGTGCTTGCCAGCTTTGGCGGCAGCAAAGGCCTGCTCCTTGTGGCAGAATACAGGTGATGCAATATAAACAGCCTGAATTTCGTCGATAGCCAAAAGCTCTTCCACATTATCAAGAGCGTATTTCGCATTATATTTTTCTTTTACTCTCTCAGCCGCTTCGGCATTGGAATCCATAACGGCAATAAGCTCTGCATTGTCTGCAAGCATCATGCCCGGAAGGGTTCTGCGGTCGGCAATACCGCCGCAGCCAATAACACCCCATTTCATTTTCATGGTGAGTTCTCCTTTCGCTGCAAAGCTTATTTACCGGCCTGCATCTCTGCTACAGATTCTAAGATGGCGTCAGCCATGTAAGCCAACTGTTCTTTGCTTAAGCCGTACAGTGGCAGATGTGTAAAGCGTCTGTAGAATACTTCTTCACATACAGGGCATGTCTTAGCGATTTCATCAGAGTCATAACCCATATCGCTTACAACCTTGAAGCGGTAGAGAGGTCCGAAGTGAGGAATGTTGGTAACACCCTTGTCACTTAATTTCTGCTTTAATACCTGAATGTCTCCCCCTGCTTTGTCAGGATCAATCTGTAAGAGATACATATGGAAGGTAGGTTTGATATCTTCATTGCCCATATCCTGAAGGATAAGAGCGTCGTTGCCGGCCAAGCGGCTGTTTAAGTATTCAGCAGCTTCACGGCGGTCTGCGATAATCTGCTCGTTACGTGCAACCTGAAGACGAAGGCCCAGACCCTGGATTTCAGTAGGAGAGTAATTTAATGCTACGAAAGGCTTCTCCTTACCCGGAATCGGGGTAATATTGTATAACCAGTTTTTAATCGGTGCGGTGAAATCCAGACCGAGGAAACGTGCACGCTACATATCATTGCCGAAGCCAGGAATGGTGGTAGTTGCAATACCGCCTTCACCGAAGGAAGTGATATTCTTAACTTCATGGAAGCTGAATGCGGCAAAGTCACCGATAGTACCGATTTTCTTGCCCTTGTATACAGCACCGAAAGCGTGAGCTGCATCTTCCAGTACGAGGATGTCGTGCTCTTTAGCAAGCTTCATAATAGGCTCCATATCTACAGGGTAGCCGCCGATATGTACAGGAACGATCATCTTGGTCTTCGGTGTAATCTTACGTGCTACGTCAGCAGGATCCATGTTTAGGGTACGTGCATCAACATCAGCAAATACCAGTTTATCGCCTACTGCCAGAGGATATGCCATAGTAGCTACGAAAGTAATAGCAGGAACGATAACTTCATCGCCTTCCTTTAAGCCTGCGTATTTGTATGCAATTTCAAAGCCGGAAGTACAGTTGGTTACGAAAGTGCTGGTAGTGGTACCAAGGTATTCGTTACATGCTTCTTCAGCAGCCTCTACATGCTTGCCTGTTGTCAGTTTTCCCGGAGGAGTAGAAACTGCATCTAATTTCTTAACCTGCTCCCACACAGCGTTGATAGCCTGCTCGTATTCAGGACCTTCACCCTGCATTAAGAAGCTGATAACCTCCATTAAGTCAGCTGCATTGTAATTCTCGCCAACTGCAGCCCAAGGTACTTTGTTGTCTCCCGTATTGTAACGGAAATCTGTTGCTTTTGCCATTTTGTGTGACCTCCTAAAATATAATATTGATAACTGTTTTATATTTGTCCATCGGACACTGCACAGTTAAAATTCGGCTTCATAAGTCTGTACGAAAGGTTCGTAATAAATCTCACGAATCTCAATATCTTTGATGCGAAGCTTGGTACAGTAAGGAGAAAATCCTACATGTCCGCCTTTAATCGGTACAGGGTCGATAAGCTCGCTGACCATACAGTCGTCTACCAGCATGAAGCAGTGTCCGTCGATGGCACCGCAGCAGATGCGGACTTCTGTGCCCGGCTCGTACTGATAATGGGAAGTGGTAGCGTACAGGTTAGAGGTACCGATGTTATTACGCTCGATGCCGCTTTTGTGTTCGTACCAGCCATTCAGACCGCAGACATAAGACTCGCCCAGGTAGTCGGTTTCCTGATCCCAGTGTGCGCAGAAAACTGCATTCAGGTCTCTGGTAGCAGGCAGTACGGTGGATACGGTAAAGGTAAGCATCACATTGGTATCAAAGGCTTCCTTACTGAAAAGAATACCGCCTTTATTGCCGGCTTCCGTACCAATCAGGCAACCATCCTGATACTCCCAATGGCCGCCCATAGGCATCCAGTAATTCTGCCAGTCGGGACCGGGTTTATAATCTAATAAAACCTTGGAACGATCCAGTATAATCTTCTTGCCGAGAAGATGAATTTCTTTCATGTTGCACCTCCTTTGATAATTAATTTATGGAGTGAATTAATTATAGCATCGGTGTATTATAATGTCAATAAATTATTTCGCTAAAGTGTATAGGGGAAAGGGAACAGGTGGTACTTTTACAGTAGTTTGGTAAAGTGATTTTATCTTATCTTTATGAAGGAATTCCCTTGAAAAGCTGAAATGAACCGAGTATAATACATTGTTATAGAAATATCAAATTGTTATTTGAGACGAGGAAGTCTGTATTCCTGCCTGATTCAGGAGTGTTTAGAGTGCTTCTTTGTAACTCAATTATATTGGTATTAAATGAAATCATTATATTAAGGAAAGAAATGCCATGAAAGTTGTATTACAGAATCTGACCAAAAAATTTCCAAACCGCAACAAGAAAGCACCGGATGTGATTGCGGTAAATAATTTTAATTTTGAAATACCGGATGGGAAGCTAATCGGTCTTTTGGGGCCTTCCGGCTGCGGTAAGAGTACGACACTTCATTTATTGTCCGGTCTGCAGAAGCCTACCGGTGGCAGGATATTTTTCGGAGAAGATGATGTAACGGATTTGCCGGCAGAGCATAGAGGGGTTGGCCTGGTGTTCCAGAATTATGCCCTGTATCCCCATTTGACTGTTCGGCAGAATATTTGTTTTCCTTTGGAAAATTTAAAGGGAGCTGCGAAATTAACCAAGGCACAGATGCACAAAAAGGCTTTGGAGGCAGCAAAGCTGGTACAGATTGACGGACTTATGGACCGTAAACCAAGCGAGCTTTCCGGCGGACAGCAGCAGCGTGTGGCCATTGCCCGTGCACTTGTAAAGATGCCCCGGGTACTTTTACTGGACGAGCCTCTTTCTAATCTGGATGCCCGTTTACGACTGCAGACCAGAGAGGAGCTTCGCAGGATTCAAAAGGAAACAGGGATTACCACTGTTTTCGTAACCCACGACCAGGAAGAGGCCATGAGCATTTCCGATATGATCGTGGTGATGAAGGACGGTGTGATTCAACAGATTGGCAAGCCACAGGAGGTTTATGATAATCCGGTGAATTTGTTTGTGGCCAAATTCTTGGGCAATCCTCCGATTAATGTATTTGCCGGTCAGGTGAAGGACGGAAAGCTTTACATAGGGGAAGATGCGGTTATGGATGTGAAGGAGAGCATGGACCGTGAGGTTTATGTGGGCATCCGTCCTGAAGGATTTATTCTGAAGGAAAACGGCGTGCTGGGCTGTGGATTAAACGGAGTAGAAGTGATGGGACGTGACATCAGTGTGGTTTCTACTCATGAAGCTTGTGAAGCAGCAGCGATTCGCGCTATTATCAGCGCAGAAAATAAAGTGGATTTTGATGCCAAAACAGTAAGGTTTGACTTAAAACCGGACAAGGTATTTTTGTTCAGTAAGGACACTGAAGAGCGCATTTATGTTAAGACAGAATAATATAAGCCAATCGTGTATCGGATTTTCATGAAGTGTGCCGCATTTTACGATTGGCTGTGATGCAAGGAAGCGGCAGATTGGAGCATTAAAATGAAAAAAAGCAATTTAAAAGCGTGGCTGTACCTTTTGCCGGCGATTCTTTTTCTGGGCGTTTTTATGGTATACCCGTTAATTGATGTATTTATTTATTCCTTTGAGGAGGGGTATAATTCTGCATCCCAGACCTATTTTGGTGTCGGCACTTACAATTATTCCTATGTGCTGCGCGACCCGTATTTTTTGCAGGCAGTAAAGAATACCTTTATTCTGGTTATATTTACGGTGCCTATTTCTACAGGCATTGCGCTGTTAATTTCGGTGGGATTAAATTCCATTAAGGCGCTTAGAAATCTGTATCAGACCGTATATTTCCTGCCATATGTAACAAACACACTGGCAGTTGGCCTGGTATTTATGATTTTATTTAAAAAGACGCCTTATTCGGACGGTTTGGCAAATCTGATTCTTAATTTCTTTGGAGGCAGCAGTATCGATTTTATTGATGGGCCATACTGGGCGAAAATGTTTGTGCTTTGTTTTTATACAGTTTGGGTGGTATTGCCTTTTAAGATATTGATTTTAACCAGCGCTCTTGCCGGTGTGAATCAGGATTATTATAAGGCGGCACAGGTGGATGGAACTTCCAAATGGCGAATTTTCACCCGTATTACGCTG
>JAFTXF010000145.1 GCA_017461685.1 Lachnospiraceae bacterium | reverse complement strand
ACTTGGATCAAGCTGACAGCATTTGGCGAGTCCGTTAAAATCTCAACCGGCATCGCGAATGGCTCCACTGCTACCGTAACTAACAACGTCTACAAGTTTGTTGGTTGGTACAGCGATAAAGCTTGCACCAACAAGGTTGGTGACAATGCAACCTATGTTCCTACTAAGACAGATGGTACGTTGTGGATTGACGGCACTACCTATTACGCCAAGTTTGAATACAACCTTACATCGCTTACAATTAACAAGCAAGGGTGGGATTCCAACGATGCGGACCAGACCTTTCTGTTTAAGCTTATGGATGCTTCCGGAAAGGAACTTACAATGGTAGCAGTGCATGAAAATGGTTCTATTACGATAGAAGGGCTTACCGTAGGTGAGACATACAAAATTGTAGAACTCACTAATTGGTCTTGGAGATATTCATATGACGGAATCGACAATGATAAAACAACAGTGTCAGTTACAGATACAGTAATTGAAAATGGTGCTGAATTTACACTTAATCCTACCGGGAATGTAATTACATTCAATAATACAAGACCAAAAGAACAATGGCTTGATGGTAATTCTTATGAAGTTAATATCTTCGACGGGAAAGCAAATTAAGGGGAGGTAGAACAATGCAAGGCATGAATAAATCCAAAAAGCAAGATGTGCTTACATATCGTCGACGCATATCGGGATGGAAAATATTGCTGAACTTTGTAGTTGCTATTGGCGTTTTCTTAGGCTCCTTTGCTTCTATTGAAACCTTGGCATATGTTTTTTCACACAGTACCTCTGTAGAAAATACCTTTACAGAAGCGCATGTTACTTGTGAGGTCATGGAAACTTTTAATGGAACCATCAAAGAAGATGTATATATCCAAAACACAAGCAATATCTCTAGTTACATTCGTGCAGCCGTAGTTGTTACCTGGATGTCTGAGGATGGAACAAAGGTTACTGCTGCGAAGCCGGTGGATGATACAGATTATGTTATTAAATATGCAGACGAATATGCTAAAGAAAGCGGAAATGCAACAAATTGGATAAAAGGTTCTGATGGATATTGGTATTATACGGTTCCAGTCAATGCGGGTGGTGTAACACAGAATCTGATTGAGAACTGTTCTTTAAAGGAAGGTGTGACGCCGCCGGATGGTTTTTACTTATCCGTAGAAATCGTTGCATCTGCTATTCAGGCTACGCCAACCTATGTAGTGACAGACCAGTGGAGCTCCGGCGTTTCCGGTGTTAACGGTACCACGTTGCAGATTAAGACTGAATAAGGAGGCTGACAATGAAGAAGACGATAAAGAATATGGTTCGCCTGCTTGTGTCAGGCATCCTCCTATTTACCACAGTCATCCCGGCCCAGGCCGCAAATCCTAACGTAACCTACACCGGTCAGGCTGAGAAGTTCATATTCACGCCGGGAACAGAATATTCTCCTACAGACCTTTTCCCGGACTTCAAGGATTTGATGCCGGGTGACACGGTGAAGGAGACCATCACCGTAAGCAATATGGCCGGAGATTGTGATTATGTCAAGATTTATTTAAGGGCACAGGCACATGATGAGGAGGGCAATCCTCTCTCATATGATGAGGCCTATGAAGCGGCAGACGGCAATGACCAGTCCGGCATTGCCGGAGAGCGTGACGAGACCCCTGCCACTATGGCTGATTTCCTGGCGCAGCTGTCCATGAAGGTGTACGACAATGAGCGAACTTTCCTGGATGCTTCTGCAGCCGATTTAGGAGGGCTGTCAGAGAATGTGCTCCTGGGCATCTTGCATGCCGGCGAAAGTGCTACGCTGACCGTGGAGCTGGAAGTTCCCATCGAGCTCGGCAATGAATATATGAGCCGCGTAGGTGAGGTGGACTGGGTATTTACCGTAGAGACCTTTGATGAGGAACCGACACCGACACCAACTCCGGAGGACGGCAGGGGCAGCGAAACACAAACCGGCGATAATTTACATTTTGGACTATATATCGTCCTCTTTTTGATGAGCGGTGTGGTATTATTATTCCAAAAGACTACCCAAAAAACAGTAAAGAGATTTGATAGAGGTGACCAATGGGACGAGGAAAATTAACGGCTGAGGAGATACAGATAATTGCGGCAAATCCAAATATTACGACAGTAAACGGCAATCGAGTTGTTTATACAGATGCATTCAAGCATCATTTCATGCATGAATATCTGTCCGGCAAGGGCCCAACCCAGATTTTCCGCGAGGCGGGTCTGGCGCCGGAGCTTCTGGGTTCCAAACGCATAGAGAGAGCTACTGACCGTTGGAAGGAATCCTATTTTGCCGGCAGTCTGGGGGCTCACAAGGAAGGCACCATCAGACACCGGGAACTTGTGGACAATCCTGACATGACCAAAGAAGAGAAGAAATTGCTGGTAGCACAGCAGGCAATCCGCAAGCTGCAAAGAAAGCAGAAGCAAATCGAATCTCTGCAGGCAGAAAATGAAATGTTGCGAAAGCAGCTTCGCGCACTGCTTGGGGAATGCGCCCAAAAATAAAAATAAATAAACTGTGACAAAATGCCTTGCCAATGCCTATATGTAATGAGGAGATATTTTTTGAACCTCAAAATATAGGCAAAGCGAGGTATTTTTATGTCTAAAAGACGCAAATTGGAAGAACTGAATGTATTGGATGATTTTTTACTGAATGCAATTGCCAATGACCCGGATGTGGGAGAAGCCTTCTTTCGGGAAGTGCTGAGCATTCTCTTAGAGCGGGAGATTGGCGAAATCCAGGTCAAGGCCCAGTCAGTAATACCGGGAGACTCACCGGAACTGCGAGGCATCCGTCTGGATGTGGAAATCTACGAAGAGGACAATTCCCCGGCAAAGTGCCGGATTTACAACCTGGAGTCCCAGAGCTACCGGGAGGAAAGTATACAAAAGAGAAGTCGTTACTACCAGGCCAAGAAAGACAGCAAAGGCCTGAAAACCGGTGAAAAAAGGTGGGCAAAGCTGCCGGACTTGTACATGATCATGATAACCACATTCGATCCCTTTGGAAAAGACAGCATGGTATATACCTTTAAAAATACCTGTGAGGAATTTCCGGAGCTGGAGTATGGT
>JAFTXF010000144.1 GCA_017461685.1 Lachnospiraceae bacterium | reverse complement strand
TGGATAACTTGTATCACCTGCAGTATATGTGGATAAAAGCTGCAGGATAAAGTCTATAGATAATTATAACAGTTATAGTATAACTGAAAATGCGAAAATATGCTATACCCTTCTTGTTTTCTTTATAAAATTACCGACTTTCACTAAAAATCCTCCCTTTTTTGGGTAATAAGGTTGTTTTCGGACTAAAATAGAAAACTGATACACAAAATGACATGTGCATCAGTTTGGATTGACATATGAATAAATGAAAAATGATGTGGATAACAGTGTGGATAATGTGGAAAAAATCATAAAAGCAAGCATTTTTTATGACATCAATGTCGCAAATGACACGTAAATTTAGCGTATGACAAGGGGATTTTGTAAACTGACGGAGAGATTTTGCAATATAAAAGTAAAATATAATGATGTTGGGGGCAAAAGATGCCTTACGGATTGTTACGTGCTTCGCACTCCCACAATTCTGCCTCATATAATGCAAAAAATAAAGAATTTATTAATATTGTATGACCGTATTGACATACAGTGGAAAATGCAATATATTGTATTTGAAAGTATATTATATGGCGTATAATATTGTGCAGAGATACAATATTGTCCCTGAGACAAAAGGGGACGCGGTGAAGCGGACTTATCCGCTTTATAAATAATAAGGAGGTACGTATGGTATTTAATACAGGTGCCGCCCTGTTGGATGCTATTGTATTGGCAGTCGTATCCAGAGATATCAACGGTACATATGGATACAAGATTACGCAGGAGGTTCGGGAGGTTATCGATATTTCGGAATCGACCTTGTATCCGGTGCTGAGACGTTTACAAAAGGATGAATGTCTGGAAGTGTATGACATGGAATATGCAGGCAGGAACAGGCGGTATTACAAGCTGACAGAGCGTGGCAGAGTGCAGCTGGGGCTTTATGAAGAGGAATGGAATAACTATTCCGCTAAGATATCAGGTATGTTTATGAGAAGATAGGGAGTATCATTTATGAGAAAGGGAGAGTATTTACAAAGATTAGAGCAGCTTTTATACAACATTCCGGCAGAGGATAGAGCAGAGGCTTTGCAGTTTTATGCGGATTATTTAGAGGATGCGGGCCCGGAAGCAGAGGAAGAGGTGCTGCGTAGTCTGGGAACCCCGGAGGAACTGGCTGAAAGCATCAGAAGGGCATTGTACGGAGATAATGCAGAAGGTGATTATACCAGGGCATACCGGGATGTACCGGGCACTTATCGGGCGCCGTTTTCCAAGGGAGGACATTTTTCCGGGAGTGATCACGCCCAGGGTACATATACCCGGTCGGGGGAGCAGGACGGAACATATGCGCAGGGCAATTATACCGACAGTTCTTATACACATAGCTCGGGGAAGCAATCGGAAAAGAGCAGAAAGGGCAAGCTGACAGCCGGTCAGTGGATAATTTTTCTGATATTGTTTTTGTGCGCGGCACCGGTGATTGTACCTATATTTGGTACTGTATTGGGGGTTTTACTGGCTGTGGCAGGTATTTTAGTGGCTATTTTAGTGGCACTGGGAATCGGTGGTATCGGCCTGGTGATAGGAGCCATTGTCATGATTGTAGTAGCCTTGGTAAAGCTTGTATTTTCACCGTTTTCCTCTTTGCTGATGCTGGGCGGAGGACTTCTGATGATTGGACTGGGGTTAGTAGGCATTGCTCTTGCCGTATGGATTGTTACGAAAGTACTGCCGGCACTCTTTGTAGGGATTGTGAATATGTTTTCCGGTTTACTTCGCAGGAAATAGACAGTACCGAAAACACCAATTAGAAATAGGTAAGCGATTGCGAAACTCGGTGGCTACCGGCGGAAGTAATATATATTCCGTCTCAGGGACGTTTTCACTCCGTGAAAAGCTGCAACGGTACTAAGCTCAGACTGCGGTTATCACCTTGCTTCGCTAAGGACCGGCGCTTTTCAAGGCCCTTCAACTGGAATATATATTACTTTCACCGGCAACCACCGAGTTTCGCAATCGCTTGTTAGAAACAGGAAAGAAAGGAGAACTCAAATGGGCAAATTTCTAAAAGTATGTATGATAATCGGCATTATTTGTATCGGTGTAGGCGTGGCGGCATCCGCAGCAGGCGTATCCTTGGGCGGTCTGAGCCAGCTAAAGGAGCAGGTATTAAACGGCGAATGGTCTTTTGATATGGAGGACATTCTGGGAGAAAGCGCAGGTATAGACTTTGACGTGGAGCCGTTCTTTGAGCTGGAGGGCCAGCAATTTTTTGATGACGGGACAAAGGTGGAGGAAGGCGCCGAAAAACTGGAATATGCATTTTCCACAGAGGGACTTACCGATATCCACATGAAAAGTGCCGGTGTCACCGTGAAGTTTATGGCACATAACGGCAGTGAGATATTGGTGTATGCGTCCAAGACAGGTAAATATCAAAATTATGTAAGGGACAACGAGCTTTCTATTACCGTAAGCGGCCAAAGTGAGAAAAATTTAGGGGAAGGCTTAGTGGAAATTCTGATTCCACAGTCGCTTTTGGAAGGGGCGCAGATGGATATGGATATTAAGGCCAGCGCCAGTGCCATTGAGCTGGGAAGCTTTACATTGAATGAAGCAGAGTTCGAGATTAGCGCAGGTACTGTTAGCTGGCACGGACTGGCAGCACGGGAGTTAACTGTGGAGATGACAGCAGGTACTGTGAATGGTGCAGGTACCTATATTACGGCAACGACAGATATAGAGATGAATGCCGGAAGTGTGGAACTTACCGGAAGTCTGGGTGCAGAGACCGAGCTGGAGGTGATGGCCGGCAAGCTCAGCCTGCTTTTGGAAAATGCATATACAGATTTTAATTATGATATCAGCTGTGCAGGAGGCAGTATTACTGTCGGAGAAGAGACGCTGCAGGGTCTGGGCAAAGAACTTAAGCAAAATAATAAGGCACCGAACAGCATGGACATTGAATGTTCAGCCGGTGCTGTAGATATTCAGTTTCAATAATTTCAGGAGGAAAATAATATGAGTAATGATTACAAGGAATTAAGAAAAAGCGCCACCAACAAAACACTTTGCGGCGTTTGCGGTGGCATCGGTGAGTATTTTAAAATTGACCCGACCTTAATAAGGCTTTTGTGGATTTTGATTTCACTAAGCTCTTTGGGACTCGGCATTATCGGTTACTTTATTGCAGCAGTGGTGATTCCGGAAGGGACACAAGAGTAGGAAGTACCTGCTCAAAACAGGTGCCTTCTATGACCGGCAGCTGATGTTGGTCAGAAGCTTTTATGCAATCTGACACAAAACGGGCAGCTTTTAAAACAGCTTGTTTTAGAGGCTGTCCTTTTAATATGCAGGAAATCAGTACAGAGCCAAAAATATCGCCGGTACCCGGCCGGGAAGCACCTGCTATCGGCAATGCAACGGTGTCAAAGACATTGTATGTCTCAGAAAGCGTAACCGTATCGCCTGCACTTTGCGTGCGCGGGAAGGCAGCCGTGTCCCGGCTTTCATGAGTCTCAGAGGTATAATTCACCAGCATTTCTCCCTGACGCACACCTGTAATAACAATGTGGGAAGGCCCCATAGCATGGAGCTTACTCATAATATCTGCAATTTCCCCATCGGAAAAATCTTCCCGGTATGGGGTGTCGGTCAAAACACAGGCTTCGGTAATGTTTGGAATAATGTACTCGGCATGGCGGGTTAATTCTTTCATAGCCAGAACATGCTCCGGAGTAATGGCACTGTAAAGTCTGCCGTGGTCACCCATAACAGGGTCTAAGAAAAAAGTAGCCTCCGGGTGGGTTTCGACCAGCTTCAATACCGCCTGTGCCTGTGTGCCGGAGCCCAGATATCCGCTGTAAATACCGTCAAATCGAAGATTTAAAGCATTCCAGGCATCTATATATTGTATCATCTGGTCAGTCAAATCTACCTTGTGCCAGTCAGGAAAACCGGTATGATTGGAGAAAACAGCCGTAGGCAAAGGACAACCTTGAATACCCATGGCGGAAACAACAGGTAAAATAACGGACATCGTACTGTGGCCGAAACCGGACAGTGCGTGAGC
>JAFTXF010000143.1 GCA_017461685.1 Lachnospiraceae bacterium | reverse complement strand
GTTGGTACACAGGCTGTATTTAACGTATTGTTAGGTGAGAGATACAAGATGGCTACTAAGGAAACCAAGGCTGTTCTTCGCGGTGAATACGGCCAGACCGTTAAGCCGATGAATCAGGAAGTTATCGACAAGGTTATTCCTGGTGAAAAAAGAATTACCTGCCGTTATGCAGATATGATTGAACCTGAACTTGATAAGCTTGAGAAGGAAATCGAAGTTTGGAAACAGCAGGATGAAGACGTATTGTCTTATGCTTTATTCCCGCAGGTTGCTATGGACTTCTTCAAATACCGTCAGGCACAGCAGGAGAAGGTTGATATGACAGTTTCCGACACCAAGAACGGTGCATACCCTGTATAATAAAATAATTGCAGAATTTTGGGTCCATGAGTGAATGCTTGTGGACCTTTTTATCTTTATTTTTTCTTGAATGATAGATTTTCGTGTGGTATAGTATTGTTGTATATTTATCTTTAGAAAAATGCTAAATAAGAAATCGTGAGGTTTATTTTTAAATAGGAGCGGAATATTATGGAGTTTATCGCCTCAAAAAAGGACAAACTCAGTAAAGGTCACAAAAAAATGGCAGAATTTATATTAGAGCACAGTGAGGATGCAGCTTTTATGACTGCAGCCCAGATGGGAGAGACTTTGGGGATATCAGAGTCTACTGTAGTGCGTTTTGCTGCCAAGGTGGGCCTTGACGGTTATCCGGATTTGCAGGATAAATTACGGGATTGGACCAAGAATAAGCTTCAGACAGGAACAACCCCTGTATTTTCCGACAAAACCACCGAAAGCTGGGGCGTGATTGCTACGGTATTTCAGTCTGATATACAGAAAATTCATGATACCCTTGAGGGTTTGAATGAGGAGGCCTTTGCATCTGCCGTAGATGCTATATTAAAGGCAAAGCATGTGTATATTGTGGGGCTTCGCAACAGTGCTCCGCTGGCATCCTTTTTTCATTTTTATTTAAATATGCTCCGTAGGGATGTTGTGTTACTGGATACTACTTCCTCTACAGAAATGTTTGAGCAGATGATCCGTATTGATGAAGAAGATGTGTTTATCGGAATTTCTTTCCCAAGATACTCCATGCGTACCTTGAAGGCTATGGAATTTGCAAGGGACAGAAGGGCCAAGGTTATTGCTATTACAGATTCCGTGCGTTCTCCGATTACCATGTATGCCAGCATCAGTCTGTTGGCCCAAAGCGAGTTAAATGGCGTGGCGGACTCACTGGTTGCGCCGTTTAGTCTGGTGAATGCTTTGATTGTGGCAATGTGTCTGAAAAATCCGGACCAGGTGAAGGATGAACTTAAAAATCTGGAGGATGTATGGAGTAATTACCAGGTTTATACCCATGATGAGATTAATTATTTAGATAAGGATGTGTCACTGGATCCAAAGACACGTAGAAAATATGAGTAAATGTATTGTAATCGGCGGCGGTGCTGCAGGTATGATTGCTGCTTACAGTGCAGCAAAGCACGGTCATAACGTTATTTTGCTGGAGAAGAATGAAAAGCTGGGTAAGAAGGTTTTTATTACAGGAAAGGGGCGTTGTAATGTAACCAATGCCTGTGATGTGGAAGATTTATTTAAAAATGTGATTTCCAATCCGAAGTTTCTGTACAGCAGCTTTTACACTTTTGATAATCAGGCCATAGTAGAGTTATTGTCTGAGTACGGATGCGCCACCAAGGTGGAGCGCGGGGACAGAGTATTTCCGGTCAGCGACCGCTCTTCGGATGTGATTGCTGCCCTGACCAGGGCACTGAAGTCTGCAGGCGTAGAAATCAGGCTGTATACAGAGGTGTCAGAGATATGCATGGAGCGTGTTGTGGAGGATGGTAAGGAGATATCTGCTTCAGATAATGCCGCGCAGGGAAGTGAAGAGCTGTCTGCTTCGGACAATGATATAAAAGGCAGGCATAGTAATGAAAAATCTGTTACAAGACAGACTCGTTATGTAACCGGCGTAAAAACTGCCAAGGGAGAGTTTATAAAGTCCGATGCAGTCATCGTATGCACAGGTGGTGTATCTTATCCTATTACCGGTTCTGACGGTGACGGCTATCTTTTTGCAGAGAAGGCAGGCATGGACATTATGGAGGTAAAGCCCGCATTAGTACCATTGGAATGCAGAGAAAGCTGGTGCGGTGAGCTGATGGGATTATCCCTGCGTAATGTGCAGGTGACGCTTTCAGACGGTAAGAAAAAAATATTTCAGGATTTTGGAGAGATGCTTTTCACCCATTTCGGTGTCAGCGGTCCGTTGATTTTATCTGCCAGCAGTCATTATGTTAAAAAATATTATGGGAGGGAAGTCTCTCTTTTAATCGATTTAAAGCCTGCCCTGACAGAAGAGCAGCTGGATAAGCGGGTGCTTCGAGATTTTGAAGAAAATATCAATAAGCAGTTTAAAAATGCGGTAGGAGGATTGTTTCCGTCCAAACTGGTACCGGTTATGATTGCATTGTCCGGCATTGACCCGGAAAAAAAGGTGCATGAAATCAGTAAAGAGGAACGTCAGCATTTTGTGCAGCTGATAAAGAATCTGCCGCTAACCGTTACAGGAACCCGAAGCTTCGCAGAGGCGATCATTACCCAGGGCGGCGTCCGTACTAAGGATGTCAATCCGTCCACCATGGAATCCAGGACCGTTAAGGGACTTTATTTTGCAGGAGAAGTGCTTGACCTGGATGCAGTAACCGGCGGCTTTAATCTGCAGATAGCATGGTCTACCGGCTATCTGGCAGGAGCAAGCATATAAGGTCGGGAGATATTATATACACCAAAGAAAGCAAAGGGTGCATCGTGGATACAGAGAAGGACAGGAACAGGAATGCACATAGTATAAATTTTGCATTATGGTAAATATTATTAGGAGGAGTGCATGAGGCAGCCTGTAAAGAAGCCTCATGTCAAAATATTATGAGTTTTTGTATTGCAGTAGACGGTCCTGCAGGTGCAGGGAAAAGTACCATTGCCAAGAAGGTTGCCGGGAAGATGAATTTAGTATATGTGGATACAGGCGCTATGTACCGCGCTATGGCATATTATCTGATTACACAGCACACAGATTTGGACAATCCTGAGGCAATTTCTGCAAATTGCCGTAAGGCTCAGATTCGCATCGCGTATGAGAACGGAGAACAGATTGTATTATTAAACGGGGAAAATGTGAATCCCTACCTGAGAATCGAAGAGGTGGGCAAGGCGGCCTCCGTTACCAGTGCCAACGGCAGTGTAAGGGTCAGACTTGTGGAGCTTCAGCAACAGATGGCAGAACACACGGATTTGATTATGGATGGTCGTGATATCGGTACCTGCGTGCTGCCAAAGGCACAGTTAAAGATTTACCTGACAGCCTCCAGCAGAGTAAGGGCGCTGCGCCGGTACAACGAGCTTACTGCCAAGGGGGAGGCTTGTGACCTGGATGTCATAGAGGCGGATATTATCGACAGAGATTACAGGGACATGAACCGGGAGATTTCCCCATTAAAGCAGGCAGAGGATGCTGTACTCATAGATACTTCTGACATGACGATCGAAGAAGTCGTAGAATACATTATCTCTTTGGCTGAGGCAAGAAAGTAAACTGCGTAAGTTGATACAGATATGACAGGCTTATCGTGTACACTAGGCCGGAATGGCTGACGGTCGGCATAAGCTGGGAGAAATTTACCGACTTATTACAAATATTATAGCCGTAAAAGCGGCAGAATGGAGTGTATTATGGAAGTTCGTCTTGCAAAATCTGCAGGTTTTTGCTTCGGCGTAAAAAGAGCAGTGGAACAGGTGTACAATCAGGCGGAGAATGGCAAGGCTATTTATACCTACGGACCTATTATTCATAATGAAGAAGTTGTAAAGGACCTGGAGCAGAAGGGCGTTTCTGTCATTGATGATGATAGTCTGTCTTCTGTGAAGGAGGGTACGGTGATTATCCGTTCTCACGGTGTGGAGAAGGCTGTTTGCGACCGTATTCAGGAAATGGGATTAGAATGTGTGGATGCAACCTGTCCGTTTGTAAAGAGAATTCATAGGGTTGTAGAGAAGGAAAGTACCGCCGGCAAGCAGATTATCATTATCGGCAGTGCCAATCATCCGGAGGTCATAGGCATTATGGGATGGAGCAGTACCCCTGCAATTGTGATTGAAACCGAGGAAGAAGCAGAAAAATTTACCTTAGAAGAGGAAAAAGACATCTGTGTAGTCTCACAAACGACATTTAATTACATAAAATTCAATAAAATAGTTGAAAAACTCTTGAAAAAGGGCTATAATGTTGGTGTTGTGAATACTATTTGCAATGCAACCGAGGAGAGGCAGACGGAGGCAAGGGAAATAGCCAGGGAAGCCGACGTGATGATAGTCATAGGTGGTAAGCACAGCTCCAATACGAGAAAACTGTACGAAATATGCGCCAAGGAATGTGAGCATACCTACTTCATACAGACGCTTGCTGATCTGAAGTTAGAACTACCTGAATCTGTTGGATTGGTGGGTATTACTGCAGGGGCCTCAACCCCAAACAATATTATCGAGGAGGTTCAAAATTATGTCAGAATTAACTTTTGAACAAATGTTAGAAGGATCATTAAAAACAATTCATACAGGAGAGGTAGTTAATGGCACTGTTATCGCTGTAAAGCCAGACGAGATCGTCTTAAACATCGGCTATAAGTCAGACGGTATTCTTCCAAAGAACGAATACACCAACGACAGCACTGTTGATTTAACAGAGACTGTAAAAGTTGGCGATGTGATGGAAGTGAAAGTGTTAAAGGTAAACGACGGCGATGGTCAGGTAGCACTTACTTACAAGCGTCTTGCTGCTGACAGAGCTTACAAGAAGTTTGAAGAAGCTTTCAACAACCATGAAGTATTAAAGGCTCCTGTAGCACAGGTATTAGACGGCGGTTTGAGCGTTATCATGGATGATGTTCGTATCTTTATCCCTGCAAGCTTAGTATCTGATACTTATGAAAGAGATTTATCCAAGTATGCAGGTCAGGAAATCGAATTCGTACTTACCGAGTGCAATCCAAAGAGAAGACGATTTATCGGTGACAGAAAGCAGTTAGTTGCTGCTGCAAAGGCTGAAAAGCAGGCTGAAGTATTTGCACGTATTGCAGAAGGTGATGTAGTAGAAGGTACTGTAAAGAATGTTACAGACTTCGGTGCATTTATCGACTTAGGCGGTGTAGACGGTTTGTTACACATTTCTGAGATGAGCTGGGGACGTATCGAGCATCCTATGAAGGTTTTCAAGCCAGGTCAGGTGTTAAACGTTCTGATCAAAGAAATCAATGGCACAAAGGTTGCTTTATCTTTGAAGTTTGATGATGCAAATCCATGGAAGGATGCTGCAACAAAGTATGCTGTAGGTAATGTAGTAACCGGTAAGGTTGCACGTATGGCTGATTTTGGTGCTTTTATTGAGCTTGATAATGGTGTAGATGCTTTATTACATGTTTCTCAGATTTCCAAGGATCGTATCGAGAAGCCTTCAGATGTATTAAGCGTTGGTGATGAAGTGACTGCAAAGATTACTGACTTCAACGAAGAAACCAAGAAAATCAGCTTAAGCGTTAAGGCTATGTTCGCTCCGGAACCAAAGGCTGCAGAAGTAGTAGAGGAAAAGGTAGAAGAGGATGCAGATGTAGTATCTGTAGATATCGAAGCTGTAATTGCTGCTCAGGAAGCTGAAGATGCGGAATAATTTTAAATAATAGACAGGCTGTTACAAGAGTGGGGGATTTCCGGCTTTTGCAACAGCCTTTGTTATACATAAACATAATATGAATGTATGTTATAGGATGGGAGGTTATTATTTTGAATTCACCTGTACTAAATTCAATATCACTAACAGGCGTTGCGGCATCTCTTGCCAAAGCCATGGACATAGAGCCGCCTGCCCAGGCAGAAGCTTCGATTCCGGCAATAGACAGACTGGTGCAGACAAATACGAAGGCTGGGAAGGTTGATCGGATATTTATGTATAATCCGGATGCAATCGGGATGTGGCTGTATCAGAAATACACAGAGTATTATCTTCCTCTGCAAGAGCACAACAAGCTGACACTGCCGCTGCAAACAGTGATGCCGAGCGTTACGCCTGTGTGTTTTGGCACGATGTACACAGGGGCACTGCCTGCAGTTCACGGTATACAGGCATATGTGAAGCCGGTAATCAAAATAGATACGTTTTTCGATGCCCTGCTCAGAGCAGGCAAAAAGACGGCCATTGTCTCTACAGAGAGTGACAGTCTTTCTATGAT
>JAFTXF010000142.1 GCA_017461685.1 Lachnospiraceae bacterium | reverse complement strand
CGGTATTCTGCGGAATCTCCGGCTGATGTAAAATGATGTTCATACTATCTTCCTTTCGTTTCCTACACTTTTCATCACTCACTATATCTTATCAATCTCGTCTGTCTTCGGCCTCTCCAGGTATCTGGTCTCCTCGCCGTCGGGACCGCGGTTCACAATCGCCTTGTCATTATTATCGGTGAGTTTGCCGATCACCTCTGCGGAAATACCCTCTCTGAAAAGCTCCTCCACCAACGCTTCGCCATCCTCGGTAACCATTAACAGGGCTCCGCCGCTCAAAAGCTCATATGGATTTAATCCGAAAACTTCGCAAACCTCGATGGTCTCCTGCTTTACGGGAATCTTTTTCAGGTCAATGCTGATGCCCGTCTGGGCAATATCTGCCAGTTCCCATAGCGCCCGGAAAATGCCGCCGCCGGAGACATCATGCATACCGCAAACACCTGCTTTCATGGCTGCTCGCGCTTCCGGTACAACAGACATATATTTATCAAAGGTGGCAGCCTCTGCAACAAACCTCACAGGAAGCCTCTGTTCCAACACGTCTTTCTTAAGCACCGCAATCTGCGCTGTCCCCTGTAAACCGATCCATTTACTCATTACCACATCCATACCTGGCTTTAAAGGCTTGGGCTGATACTGGGTAACATAACCTATTGCAGTGACTGTAGCAACGGTTTCTGTTACACAGGCACTTACTGTAGTATGACCGCCCAGTATGACTATATCACAGGCCTCTGTATAATGGCGGGCATCTTCCATCATGTGCTTCAGCTCTGATTCGTATACCGCTTCCGGCAAAACCAAGGCAATCTCTACGCCAAAAGCTTCTGCCCCACTGCAAATCAGATTGTTGCAGGCATTGATTATCGCCTCGACCACTACTGTGCGGCGGCGGCCGATAGCAACTGCCGCAGCAGAGCCGATATGCTCACCCTTCTCAGAAACGGCAAAAAGGGCGCAGTCCGCCCCTACCTTTGCCTCTGCTATGAGATGACCTGCCTTGTCATCCTTCCCATGAGTTTCTTTATTTCCTTGTACGTATTTTAGCACAGAACGCTTCAATACGCTTTCAGACACTTTACCAATGTTCATGTTATAATATGATATCCTTTTCTGAACTATTCTGTAACAGGCGGTGCCAAAATAGCTGCTATTACATTCTTCACATGGTCAATATTGCCGGTCGCTACGGCTGCATTCATTTGCTCAAGCACTGCCGGGTCAGTGGTGTACATACCCACGGTAGCCATACGGGCAACTGCACGATAATTACTGCTGTTTACCAGTTCACGACTCTGCTCTACGCTATTCACCTTTACTACCTTCCAAAGCTTCGCCTTATAACCGGTGTATGCACTGGAAACGATAATCTCACCAACCGGCTTGGTACCGTCTACATGAATCACATCCGGACCCGGATTGATTACCTCTAAGGTTTCGGAAATAAATTCTACGGTTCTGTTTGCCGGTCGAGTCTCCTTACCGTATACATTTACAATCAGTAAATTATCCTTATTCACATATGCTTCAATATAAACCGGAATATCCAGATTATTTTTGAAGCGGAAATCCTTACCTGCAGTCTCCGCCAAAGTGGCATCCGATGAAATCGGCACATAACCTACAATCATGGAATGATTATAGCGCATGGTTACTTCTAACTCTGCACGCAGTACGGCATTGTACAAAGTAGAGGATACCTGACAAATACCGCCGCCTACATCATCTACCAGCTTGCCGCCGCTGTAAGACTTGCCCATGGCATAGCCATTGGCTACCGTATACGGTGCGCAATAAGCATCAAAAGAAAACTCCTCTTCCGGATATAAGGTGATACCGTTAATCAGCTTTGCACCGTTTGAAATATTGGCAACCTTCTCCGCGGTACCGCCTGCAAAGGAGCTGGTAAAGGTACCGATAATATCCTGAACCTGCTCTAACTCCTCCACGGTACCTTTCGGCTCCGTTACATCTACCTGCAGGTTCAAGCGGGTCTTTTCAAAATGCCATTCCGAATTCAGATATGCGGCTATTTCTTTGGCAGATGCCTCTGCATTCACTGCATAACCGGTGGCCCCGTCCTTCACCTGAAAAGCATTATCCTTGCGCACAAGAGATAAATGAACTACCTCCTGATCATATTCCGTCATTTTACCGCTGATAAATTCGGCAATCAAAGCTTCATCAAAAGAAATCTCTACTTCATAATTCAAAGGGTTGCGCTCCAGCTCTTTACGGAACTTGTAACGGTCTACTACATGACCTTCCCGACCAATCTCCATAAGTTCACTGACCAATTCGGGATTACTCCACTGAGCGCCAAGCAACGCAGGGCTCACCTGCACCTCTGCCACATCATCATATGCAACCGTCAAAAGTGACTGGTCCTCTAAAATCTGATACACATAACTTTCCAGCTTGGTCTGTGCAGCAGCTTCTGTCAAACCGGACATATCCATGCCTTCTACGTATACACCCTTGATAATCGTCTGTTCGCTGTTTGCCGCGGCATCTACTGCTCCCTTACACAGCATGCATACCGCACCCAACATAGCTGCTGCCATACACAGCAGTAACTTCCCTGATAAAATTTTCTTCATACCCTCAAATAATCCTTAAAATAAATATGCCATGGATGGTAATACCATCGCTACTACTAATAATACGCAAATAATTCCGGCGATAATCCGTTTTGTTTTTTTATTATGTAAATTCATCATGATTTTTCCCTCCATATATACATCGGTAGTGTCAAAAACTACCTGATTTTTGTTCTAAATTTTAATAAAAACCTTCGTTTTTCGGGAAATCTGCAATAAAAAGAGCATTGACCTCCCTTTTGTTGTATAATGTCAGCGACCAAACCTTCAT
>JAFTXF010000141.1 GCA_017461685.1 Lachnospiraceae bacterium | reverse complement strand
ATGCCAAAAAGTATATTAGGAGTCAAAATCCGACCATGTATGAGAATATCAAATACATTCACGGCGGCAAATTTATTTCCCGCGGTCCGTGGCAGCATCCGAACAGAACGATAGACAGCACTGAAATTATTATTGTCACCAAGGGCAGCTTTTATATTGTGTCAGGCGACATGGAATACGCCATGTCTCCCGGTGACATTCTCCGCCTTGACAGCGGTGTGAATCACTATGGTTCCCGTACCAGTACGGCCGACATTTCTTTTTACTGGCTGCATTTTGTCGGCGCGTCCCCGGAAGAGCTTCCGCCAACCTATTTCCACCCGGACAGTATGACTCAGATAGAGCTCCTGGCGCGCCAGCTTCTGCACTACGCCAATACAGATGGATACCCCGAAGAGGCCACTGAATGGCTGTTAAAATTATTACTGACGGAGCTAAGGATGGAGCATCTTAGAAGCGGTGCCGGAAACCACAGGCTTTACTCCACCGTCAAGGAATGGGTACGCGTAAACAGTGACTTACCTATCAAAGTTTCCGACGTTGCTGCACATTTTAATTATAACGAGGATTACCTCAACCGCGTCTTTAAGCAATTTTATCCCAAAGGTTTAAAAGCTTATATCGACCAGATGAAGATGCAGAAAATCAAATATGACCTTATCAACGAAAGTATGTCTATTCAGGAGCTTGCAGAAAAGTATGCCTTTGCAGATTACAAGTATTTTCTAAAATATTTTAAATATCACGAGGGTGTCTCTCCTACCAAATACAGGCAACTTTATTACAATATACATACCAATGCCAGATAACACAAAAACGGAGCAGCTGCTCCGTTTTTGTGTTATCGTTATTTATACTCTAAAGCAGCTTCCGCCTACAAACTCCCTGCACACACTGTTGCTCGGCAGGCTCTCGCTGCTGACGCCCAGAAAATAATCCAGGAACTTGAGCAGACGCTCTGCTTCCGGATATGCCGCATCCTCCGGCGGAATATGGAACAATAGCGGTTCCGCAAACTGCTTAAGCACCGCCAGTTCATAAATCAGCACGGAGTTAAACATCACATCCGCATGCTCCTGGAATGGGAAGATATTCTCCTCCTCGCCGCGGCGTACACTAGGCCACATCTGAATCGTCTGTGCCGCAGAGGTACCCCTGGTACGGGCATCCCGTACAATACGTCTGAGCAATCGGTTGTCGGTAGACGGAATCCGGTTATGCTCATCGATATTCAGACTGGTCAGCGCACTGATATATATTTTAAATTTGCTCTCCATCGGCAAAGAATAAGAGAGCTTATCATTTAATCCATGAATGCCTTCTATCACCAGCAAATCGTCGGTGCCTAATTTTAATTTATGACCGTTATACTCTCTGCAGCCGGTTTTGAAATTATAATGCGGAAGCTCTACCTCCTTGCCACTCAATAAATCGATCATATCTTTATTGAACTGTTCTACATCAATGGCTTCCAGACATTCAAAATTGGGCTTTCCCTCTGCATCTAACGGAGTATCCGCACGGTTTACAAAATAATCATCCAATGCAATAGGATGCGGAATCTTACCCTGAGTGCGCAATTGGATAGACAGTCGGTGGCTGAAAGTAGTCTTACCGGAGCTGGTAGGCCCCGCAATCATGATAAATTTCACACCTTCTCTGGCGGTAATTGTCTTGGCAATCTCACCGATTTTACGTTCCTGCTCTGCCTCCTGCACCAATATCATATCGCTGATATCACCGGCACAAATTCTGTCGTTCAAATCACCGATGGTATTAATGCCAATCTGATCGCTCCAGACATAGCTTTCTTCCAAAGTCTTTCTAAGAAGGGGACTGCCCACAAACTCAGGCAGGGTATTTAAGTCCTCGGCCTGCGGCAGTAGAAAATAAAAACCGCCCTGCTCCGGAACGAGTTCAAACAGACGAATTTCTGACACATCCTCCAGACACGGTCCAAAGAAATAATCATAATATCCGTCCAAATAGCACAAATTCAAGCCGTTGCTGCGTCTGTAGCGAAAAAGCTTGGCCTTATCGGTCATACCCCTTTCCCGGATAATCTCCATGGCCTTATCTCTGGTAAAAATCTGATTTACAATAGGTGTGCCTGCTTCTCTGATCGCCAGCATACGCTCCTTAATCTGTCTTAAAAGTGCTTCATCAAAATCCGGCAAATTTCTGGTTCTCACAAAATACGCATGCCCAATGGTATAATCCACGATACAATTCCATACCTTGTCTTCCCCTACAACGTCCGAAATGGCTTTACATAAAAGCATAATTGCTGTTCGTGAAAATTTACGGTAATAAACCTGATCAACCTTTTTCTTTTCCATAAGCACCTCCTACATCCTGCCAATCACTGCCCGGCTTATGTTTCCTTTCTATATCTATCTACAATATGCAGAATGGCTCCTTTTCGACCGCTCTTATCACGGTACACTCCGGCATCATTTTCAAAAAAATATCATGCAAATACGGTACAAAAAGCTTCTCCACACCATAGTGACCTGCATCAATCACACAGACTCCCTGTGCCACCAGATCAATACCTGTATGATGATCTATGTCACCGGTAATATACACATCTGCACCGGTGCGAAGTACATCCTCTACCAGGCTCTTTCCTGCTCCCGGACAAATTGCCACCTCGCAGCACAAAGTATCCGGATCTCCAAAGACCTTGACGTGAGGCACTTCAAAAGCCTCCTTAGTCAAGGCTGCAACCTCTTCCAGGGTCATGGTCCCCATCAGCTTGCCGACACGGCCAATGCCCTCTGTAGCAATCTCATCCTCGTATGTCACCTGCAGTACTTCGGTATCCAAAAGACGCAATCTCTCTGCTGCCGCATCTGCCATACCCATTACATCAAAATTAGTATGCATCGCATAAACACAAATATCCGCCTGTATCAAATCAAGCAGCCTGGTACCGAAAACATTGTCATTGGTAATCTGCTTCATTCCGGAAAAAATCAATGGATGATGACTGACAATCATACTGACACCGGCTTGAATAGCCTGACTGATCACAGACTCCGTCACATCCACGCAAAGCATAACAGCTCTGGCAGGCTTTTCTCTGCGTCCTACCAAAAGTCCCACATTATCCCAGCTTTCCGCTAAGCTGACCGGAAATAAATCCTCTAAACACTGAATGACATCTTCACAAGTAAGCATACTGTTACCTCATTTGTATTTTTTTATAACTGTAATTTCTTCCTGTAATTCCTTTATGCGGGTTAGTGCCTTATCACCGGTACCCTTTTGCCGCAGATTTTCCAGCAGGGCTTCCTTATGCCCCAAAGAAAATTCCAGATACTGCTGCAAAACAGGATGCTTTCCGGCAAGCAATAACGGTCCGTAGCGCAATGCCGCCTCATCCGGCATCGGCGCTTCTCCCGGCTCTATATACATCATCGGATAGTATTTGCCTTGACCCGGAGCATCCCCGTCCTCCTCAAATACCATATCCTCTTTCACGATATGCCAACCGGTCTCATATATATACCTGCGCACCAACTCCAGCTCCGACTGGGGCTGAAGCACTGCTCCCTGCATACGCTCCATCACAGCCCGGCCTTCTGTCATAATATGCACCATTAGCCTGCCGCCCATACCGGCGCACAAAAACGCGTCTGCTTCCCCCGGCACTACCTTGGACAAACCGTCCGACAGCCTGAAATCCAACCTGTCCGTAACCCCGTACAGAGCACCGTTTCGCCTGGCCTGCTCCAAAGGACCTGCATTTACATCCATAGCAATCACCCGCCCGGCAATACCTTTTTGCACCAGGGTAATGGCCACATAACCATGGTCACAGCCCACATCACAAACTGTCCTGCAGGCCGGCACCAGGCTCACTACTCCTTGTAATCTTTTTGAAAGTTCCATTTAATCCAAATAATCCTTTAACTTACGGCTGCGGCTTGGATGGCGAAGCTTACGCAAAGCCTTGGCCTCAATCTGTCTGATACGCTCACGGGTAACTTTAAATTCCTTGCCAACCTCTTCCAGCGTGCGGGCCTTGCCGTCGTCTAAACCAAAGCGCAGGCGCAGTACCTTCTGCTCACGCTCTGTCAGGGTCTCAAGCACCTCTGTCAGCTGCTCCTTTAATAAAGTATTGGCTGCAGCTTCTGCAGGTACCGGTACATTGTCATCCTGAATAAAATCACCTAAATGGCTGTCTTCCTCTTCACCGATAGGAGTTTCCAGTGATACAGGCTCCTGACTGATCTTGATAATCTCACGGACACGCTCTACCGGCATCTCCATAACCTTAGAAATCTCCTCCGGACTCGGCTCACGGCCTAATTCCTGCAGCAGCTGACGGCTGACACGAATCAGCTTATTGATGGTCTCTACCATGTGTACCGGAATACGGATGGTTCTGGCCTGGTCTGCAATAGCTCTGGTAATGGCCTGACGAATCCACCAGGTAGCGTAAGTAGAAAACTTATAACCCTTGTGGTAGTCAAATTTCTCCACAGCCTTAATAAGACCCAGATTACCTTCCTGAATCAGGTCCAAAAAGAGCATACCGCGGCCCACATAACGCTTGGCGATACTTACAACCAGACGCAAATTTGCCTCAGCCAGTCGCTTTCTCGCACTTTCATCGCCGTCCTCCATACGTCTTGCCAGTTCTATCTCTTCCTCTGCACTCAAAAGAGGTACCTTGCCGATTTCCTTTAAATACATACGAACAGGGTCTTCCAGACTGACGCCATCCGGAATGGTCAGATCGATATTCTCAATATCTAAATCTTCCTCGCCATTTAATAGCAGATCATCATCTACCCCCAGAAAATCATCCTCATCGGAAATACGCAGCACATCAATGCCGGTCTTCTCTAACGTATTCACCAGACGCTCAATCTGGTCCGCAGAGAGCTTCAATTCCGCCACAAAATCTACCACTTCATTATATATAGGATCATCATATTCCTCTTCAGACGCGTAACCATCAGCATCATTAGAAACTGAACTACTTCCACTGCGTTTATCAACTGTTAATGATTCAT
>JAFTXF010000140.1 GCA_017461685.1 Lachnospiraceae bacterium | reverse complement strand
CCAGCTGCTTTACTTCCGCAAGAGTCATATCACGTAAGTTTTTGTCAACACCACAGGTACGTTTTGCATTACAGTCATGCATCAATACCGGCACCTTGTCCTGGGTCAGCCATACGTCAAATTCAATGGCATCCACGCCAAGGTCTAAAGCTGCTTCAAAGGATATCATGGTGTTTTCCGGATATTGTGCGCAATAGCCGCGATGACCTTCTATCACAATCTTGTCTTCGGTATTTGGTGCCAGCGGGCTGTATACCACATAACTTCCTGCAGGTACTGTTTTGGTTTCTCCGGCAATGGTAATCTCTGCTTCTACCGGAGTGGTAATTTCATGTTTGAACATATCTTTCTCCTTTATCCATTTTGATATAATTTTTCCGTGTCTGGTTTCCAAAGACGCGGTAAACCAACCTATTCTTGCATCCGGAACAGGTGCAATAGCTACCTTTGCAAAGCCCGGTGCTTCCTCTATCGGCTTAATGCCTGCCACTGTACTGTACAACCAGTCAGCCACAGCGCCGTATGCATAATGATTGTAAGAATTCATATCTGCGCTCCAGAAGCCGCCATCCTCCATAATGCCGTCCCAGTGCTCCCAAATGGTGGTAGCACCTTTGGTTACCGGGTAGAGCCATGATGGATAGGTCTTTCTGAGTAACAGCGAATATGCCAGCTTGGCATAGCCATAGTCGCTGAGTACATGGAGCAAATACGGTGTTCCTACGAAGCCTGTCTGCAGCTTGATACCGCAGCTTCTCACCATTTCTGCCAGCTGGTCTGCTGCCGCCTGCGGACACGGTGCCAATTTGAAGTGAGCCGCCAGAATACATTCTGTCTGGGTCTCATATGTCGGATAAGTCTTCTGGAAAGCTTCCTTAATATGCGCATAAAGCTCTTCATACTCTGCCATATCCTTACCTAACACCTTGCCGGCCTTTATCAGTAGGGAAGTAGAGTATGCATAGAAGGCTGTTGCAATAAAGTCCTGACGGGTGGAACCCTTGTAGCTTCCGGAAGGCGAATCCAGTCCTAACCAGTCACCGAAATGCACACCGCCGGTCCATAAATAGGTATCCTTGGTCGAAGAAGTAATATATCCCACCCAGTTCTTCATGCAGTCGAACTGTCTTTCCAAAATCTCTTTATTGCCGTAATTTAAATAAATTTCCCATGGGCAAATGGTTGCTGCATCTCCCCATGCTGCGCTGGTAACCGGTCTTCTCTGAATATCCGGAATGATATTGCCGATATGACCGTCCTCATACTGGTCCGCTGCCATGTCTGCCAACCATTTGGTGAAAAATTTTTCTACATCATAATTTAAGCAGGCTGTACGCATGAAAACCTGTGCGTCTCCGGTCCAGCCCATACGCTCATCACGCTGAGGGCAGTCTGGAGGCACGTCCAGATAATTGCACTTCTGACCCCAGAAAACATTTTCAATCAAGCGGTTTAACAGCGGGTCGGAGCTGTTCAAATGTCCGATTCTGCGCATCTGCGAATGTACTACAATAGCACTAAAATGCTCCGGCTTTGCTGCATGCGGTCCGCCCGGAAATTCATTGACTCTCAGATAGCGGAATCCATAAAAAGTCAGAAGCGGCTTATAGCTTTGCTGGCCGTCTGTACAAATATAGTGATACTGGCACTTTGCAGAGCGGTAATTTTCATTGTAGAAATTACCCTCTTTATCCATAACCTCGGCAAAGGATAAATCCACTACATCGCCTTTTCCGGCCTCTAGCTTGATTTCCACATAACCGGTAATTTCCTGGCCGAAATCCACTACCACTTCGCCCTTCGGAGTGGTGAAAATCTTAGCAACGGACAGTCTTTCCTGCTCTCTGATTTCCTCACCCTGCTGCGGTATCAGGGTATGTGTAGGCCCGTCGTAAGCCACTACAGGAGCTGCCTCTTCAGCCACAAATCCGGCGTCATAGATTTCGCCGTCATAGATTTCTGAAAAACGAACCTTGCTTTCTTCCACCTGCCAGCTCTCATCAGAGCAGATGACTTCACTGCTTCCGTCTGCGTAGGTGATAGCCAGCTCCAGGAAAAGTCCCGCAGGATTTTTCTGAAGTTCTTCCTGGAATGGACAGGCACACCATAAAAGTCTGCTGCGATACCAGCCTTTGCCTACTAAAACTTCGATACAGTTCTGCTGCTGCACAAGGTCTGTCACATCATAGGTCTGATACTGCAGTCTGTGGGTGTAAGAAGTAAATCCCGGTGCCAGTACGTATTCACTGACACGTGTGTCATTTACTCTCGCCTCATACACACCCTGCGCAGTTACTGTAAGGAGGGCTTCCTTCACCTCTCCCTTTGCAGCAAATGTTTTCACAAACTTAGGAACCACATCCCCCTTGTCCTCCATCGGTTTTATCCATTTTGCCTTCCAATTGTTTGTCTCCATTTCCCTTACCTCCGTAGAGTATATTTTTTCCTTATAAAACTTCCAGATTCATTTCATCCCAAATACCCAAATCCCACAACAAACGGGACAGTACATATTTATCGCGAATGTCCTTAGTCGCCAGCAGGGTGATTTTCAGCTTGTCTGTTTCTGCACCGATTTCCTCCGGAGTCTTCGGCGCCTGTATGCTATCAAGGATTTTTTCGATTTCTGCAGCACTCGGCAATTCTTCTTTTATAATAGTAAGAATGGTATCCCAGTTTGCCAAAATTCTGTCCAGTCTCTCTGCGTGAAGGGCCACATCATACTTGTGTTCCTTTTCTTCTAAGGCAATCATGGTCTCTGCTCCCTTGCCCAGAAATGCCAGTAATTCCTGACTCCACTGCTTATAATCAAAGGTTGCTGCATAAGCCAGTGCCTTCTCCTTGTCAGGAACCATTTTTACCAGCTGCTCATATAATCCGGCTGTCATAAGGGTTCCCACTGCACACTGAATTCCGTGCAGTTCTACACTGCCCCCGGTTTCTAAGGCACGCATTTCCCAAATATGGGAAATATAATGCTCCATTCCGGAGGCCGGTCTGGATACGCCTGCGTAGCTCATAGCAATGCCGCCCAAAACAAGGCCTTCGAACACTGCTTTTACTGCGACCTCTTCTCTTTTTAATAACCCTTCCGCATTCTCGATACACTTCTTCAAAGCATTTCTTACCATATCGGCAATCTGCTCACAGTAGTATTCTCCCACTATGATATGGGCAATCCTCCACTCACAAATACTTACATATTTGGCAAGCATATCTCCAAGGCCGGACTTTAACATATGTAACGGTGCCTGCTTCAAAATATCAATATCACCGACTATCACTTTGGCACAAGCAGAAGGTAATGATACCTTTAAACCGTCCATAATCATAGAAGAAGTTGCGGACGCGTAACCGTCCATGCTTGGTGCAGTGGCTACAATAATGTATGGTCTTCCACTGGTATTGCTGACAATTTTACTGATATCATTGATGACCCCTGAGCCTACTCCGATAATAATGTCACAGCTTGCATCAAAATGCATTACCGCAGAGCCCACACCATGCTCGTCCGGTTCCGGAGACTTTTCAAATACATATTTCGTATGAGGAATGTCATGGGACATTAAAACCCGGCAAACCTGCTCGCCCGCTACCGCAAACGTATTACAGTCTGCCAAAACGAACGGTTTTACAGCACCGTATCTTTCCAACAATTCCGGCAGCCTGTTCACCGCTCCCTTCTCTACAATCACATCATCCACTGCTGTTTCATGCAGCTTCCCACAAGAGCAGAGAAGATTTTTCTGAAAAACACTTTTGCTTTCCGCCATGCATTTATCCTCCTTGCAATTATTTTTATTTTATGCTAACATCATACTACAAACGCTCAAAATTAGAAATATTCGCTGGATACATTGAAGAAACCGCTCCATTTTTGAGCGTTTGCATGAACATTATACCGATTTTGAAAACCAAAACGCTCAATATTATTCCATTGGCGATTGCGAAATTTGGTGATTGCCGGCAGTCGCAATATATATTCCGGCTGAAGGGCCTTGAAACTCGCCGGTCCTTAGTGAAAGAAGGCCGAAAGCCGCACTTGAACTTAGTACTGCACAAGGCACGCTTTCTCACTAAGCTCGCACTACGTGCTTGCTAAGTGTTCAATGCGCGCTGCAGAGTTTCACGGAGCGGAAGAGTCCCTGAAGCAGAATATATATTGCGACTGCCGGCAATCACCGAGTTTCGCAATCACCCAAACATTATCTCCGCAGAAAGGATGTATTTTATGCCATACTATGAAAGAGAAGAGAAAATTCTGAATATACTGTTCGAGCAGCACACCATTACCAATGAAGAGCTGGCAAAGCGTCTGTTTGTCAGCAAGCCTACGCTGCGAAGAGATTTGGAGAAATTAGAACAAAAGGGATTGATTAAACGAACCCACGGAGGTTGTCAGTTAAATCAGAAGGCCGCGGACGAAAAAATTCCTTTTTATTTTCGCGAGCAGGAGCAGGGCACTTCCAAGATTAAAATGGCCAAGAAAGCCCTGGAACATATCCACAACGGCGATATCCTTATGCTGGACGGATCCACCAGCGCCTATACCATTGTCCCTATGTTAGGCAGCTTTGAGAACCTGATTGTGATTACCAGCGGCTCTAAAACCTCTTATTTACTGGGCACTATGGGCATTAAAAATATTTCCACAGGCGGCCAGATGATTACCGGCAGCCTGTCCTATATCGGTGCGGAAGCCCTGCATACCGTCAGCCGCTACAATGCAGACATTGTATTTTTTTCCTGCAGAGGCTTGTCAAAGGACGGCTATCTTACAGACAACTCCATCGAAGAAAATGAGCTTCGCCGCCAGATGCTCAAGCATGCAAAAAAGAAAGTGCTGCTTTGCGACCATGTAAAAATCGGCAAAAAATACTTAAATACTCTTTGCCACGTATCAGAGCTTGATGCCATTATTTCCGACACGGAGCTTCCGGAATATATTTTAAAACTGATGAAGGAGCGAAATACTTCTTCCAGATAATATTACAGGCCAACCGCACCTTGCCTTTTTGTATATGCTATGGTATATTTATGGTATAAATATACATCTTTGGATGTTATCAATGGAGATTATTTATGATTAAACGATTTACAGTCACGTTTCCTGCCCCCGAGGGCAATGGCGAACGTACTGCTTATATTTACCTTCCGGATTCCTATTTCCGCAGCAGGAAGAAACGATATCCGGTATTATACATGTTCGACGGACACAATGTGTTCTTCGATGCTGATGCCACCTATGGCAAGTCCTGGGGCATGGAAGATTTTATGAAAAAGTCCAAGACGCAGCTGATCATTGCAGCTGTGGAGTGCAATCACAGTCCCAACAACGGCCGTCTGATTGAGTACTCCCCTTTTACCTTTTTTGACCCGTCAGTAGGACATATTGCAGGCCGTGGCAGAACCACTATGAACTGGTTTGTGAATGTCTTCAAACGGCATATCGACCGCAATTACCGTACCATCCCGGACAGAGAGCACACCTTTATTGCCGGCAGCTCCATGGGTGGACTGATGAGTATTTATGCACTGCTGGAATACAATTCCGTATTCTCCCGCGCTGCTGCCCTGTCGCCTTCTCTCTGGACTGCTCCTGAGAAGCTTACATATATGGCAACACAGGCCAAGTTGGACCCGGACACCATATTATACATGGACTACGGCTCCGAAGAATTTAACAACCACGCCGGCCAACGACAGATTTTCGGTGACTTTGCCTCCCTGCTCATGTGGCGGCAAATACCCCTTACCTGCCGAATCGTCCCCGGCGGCACCCACTGCGAAGCCAGCTGGGAACGCCAGATACCGTATTTTATAAATACACTACTATACACTCACCCCATCACCGGGGACAAGTAAGAAAAGCATAAAATAATACCACCATATCGCTGTATGTGAGGCTGCGTGCCCCGGCATCCGGAATACAATATATTTCGGCACAGAGCCCTTGAACAGCGTCGGTCCTTAGTGAAGCAAGGCACTATGCGCCGCAGTCTGAACTTAGTACAGCTACGTTTTTCATGGAGCGAGAGCGCGCCCTGAGACGAAATATATTGTATTCCGGATGCCGGGGTACGCAGCCTCACATACACCCACACCACAGACACACAGAGAGGAATAGACCAATGGAAACACAATACTTTAGACAATACAGTCCCTCCTTAAACCGTGACATGGAATGCAAAATTTACGGCCACGCAGGAAGACCGGTTCTTTTCATCCCATGCCAGGACGGACGCTTTTACGACTTTGAAAATTACAAAATGGCTGATGTCTGGAGCCCATGGATTGAATCCGGCCAGGTCATGGTTATCTCTATTGATACCATCGATCAGGAGACCTGGTCCAACAAAGCCGGTGACCCGGGCTGGCGCATTCACCGCCATGAACAATGGATACAATACATTACTGACGAGGTAGTTCCTTTTATCCGCCACATTGCCAACCAGAGAAACGGCTGGGAAGGCTATCCGGGCGTTATGGTATTTGGCTGCAGTCTTGGTGCTACCCATGCTGCCAACCTGTTTTACCGCAGACCTGACCTTTTTGACCGCCTGCTTGCCTTAAGCGGCATTTACACGGCTGATTACGGTTTTGACGGCTACATGGACGAACTGGTATACAATAATTCACCGGTGCATTACCTTGCCGGCATGCCGGCGGACCACCCGTACATCAGTCTGTACAACGCCAAAAAATCTGTCATCTGCGTAGGCCAGGGTGCCTGGGAAATCCCGGAAACCACCAGACAGCTGAAAGCAATCTTTGACGCCAAAGACATTCACACCTGGGTAGACTTCTGGGGCTACGACTGCGTCCACGACTGGGACTGGTGGTACAAGCAGGTGGTGTATTTCCTGCCATATTTGTTGAGTCACTGATCGGACCCATACCTATTTTAAATTTCGGAGGTTTCTTATGAAGAATTTTGTTTTTATTTCCCCTAATTTTCCAACCAACTACTGGATGTTCTGCCGTCAGTTAAAAAACAACGGCTTAAACGTCCTGGGCATCGGCGACCAGCCTTATGATGAGCTGAACCCACATTTAAAAAGCAGTTTGAATGAATACTACAAGGTAAGCAGTCTGGAAAATGATGATGAGGTTTACCGTGCCATTGCTTTCTTTATTTTCAAGCACGGCCGCATTGACTGGCTGGAATCCAATAATGAATATTGGTTAGAGCGCGATGCCAAGCTTCGTACTGATTTTAATATTACATCCGGTTTCCAGGCATCTGACATTCCTTACATAAAGTTTAAATCCCAGATGAAGAAGAACTACATCAAAGCCGGCATCCCGGTTGCCCGCCATCACATGGTAGACACTTTGGAAGGCTGCCGCGCATTTATCGAAGAAGTGGGTTACCCGGTAGTCACAAAGCCTGACAACGGTGTTGGTGCTTCTCACACCTTTAAAATTTCCAATGATGAGGAGCTTGTGAAGTTCTTTGAAGAAAAGTGGAACGATACCATTTACATCATGGAAGAATTCATCAACGCTGAGGTAAACAGCTATGATGCCATTATTGACTCCAAGGGTGAACCGATTTTCGAAACCGGTAACGTCACACCAAATTCCATTATGGATGTTGTAAATAATATGGACAACTCCATTTATTATATTGTAAAGGACCTGCCGGAGGATACCCGTGCTGCCGGCCGTGCCACAGTAAAGAGTTTTGGTGTAAAGAGCCGCTTTGTTCACTTTGAGTTCTTCCGTCTGTTAGAAGATCACGAAGGACTGGGCAAGAAAGGGGATGTGATTGCATTAGAGGTAAATATGCGTCCTTGCGGCGGTTTCACCCCTGACATGATTAACTTCGCACACAGCACCGACGTATATAAAATCTGGGCAGACATGATTGCCTATGACCAGTCTACCATGCCGGTTGGTGAGCATGCTTACTGTGCCTTTGCAGGTCTTCGCGACGGCAAAAATTTTGCCATGAGCCATGACGATATCATGGGTAAATACGGTCACTGCATGCGTATGGTGGAACGTATTCCTGACGTACTCTCCGGCGCTATGGGTAATCAGATGTATGTGGCAACCTTCCCGACTAAGGAAGATATGGATGCATTCTATGCTGATATATTAAGAGAAAACTAATACACAACACCGCCGCCAAGCAGGACGGGCCTTTGTCAACCGGACACGCCCAATAACCAACTTAGCGGCGGTATTTTATATTCAGAAGCGGTATTTGGGGGAAGCAGTATTTATAGCCTCATTCTTTATGGAAGCGGTATTTACTGCAGCTGTATCTTGCCCAAATGCTCCAGAAACACTTTCATCTGAAAGGACATCCATTTATCCCGATGATAGAGTAACTGCTTCCACAGCTCCACCTTAAAATCCTTAACCTCCAGTCTCACAATTCTTTTCTCCCTCACTGCTTCCTCCGTCACATAATCCGGCAAAAAGGAAATTCCGGTATCTTCCTCCACCAACTTGCAAATCAAGTCTGCACGCCCAATTTCCAGCATAGGCTGAATTTCCAGGGAATGCCTGGCCAACCTCTCGTCCAAAAGTCTGCGATAGCTCATGCCCTTTTCTGTCAGTACAAAAGGATACTTCAGTAAATCTTCCAATAGCACATCCTTCTTTTGTGCCAATGGGTTGTTCGCAGCACACACAAAATGTACCCCTATTTTCTCTTCATTAGATATAATATAACTGGTACTGTAAATATGGCTGTCCAAAGTACACACTATGTCTACCTCATTGTGGTCTAACAGGCGGAACATCTCGTCGGTACCGGTCGTTATAATGTGGAGCGATACCTTTGGGTACTGCCTCCGAAATTCTGCAATTTCCTTTATAATCAGGGGCATACACAAGGAATCCGCCATAGCCAGACGAATAATGCCACCGGGCTCCTGCTCCTGATTGGCTCCCTGCATCATTTCCAGGGACATATGACAAATGCGCTGTGCGTAGGAAAGGGCTGCTCTGCCATCCTCCGTCAGACTCACGGTATGTCCGATTCGTTCAAATAACTGCACCCCCAACTCACGCTCCAGCTGCTTTATCTGAAGGGATATTGTTGGCTGGGAATACCCCAGCTTTTCTCCCGCCCTGGTAAAACTCCCCAGCTCCGCCACCTGAATAAATGTATTTAAACTACGTAAATCCATAGCGCCTCCTTAGCATTAGTTTTCTTAATAATGTCCATTAAAACAATTAATTTTACAAATGTATAAATTTATTATATAGTTTTTATAAACAAAAGCAAGAGGTATTTTATTATGAATTCTATTTTACAAACCTTTAAAGACTGCGTTTACGTAATATTTAATTTATTATGGGGTGATTTGATTACTATTCCACTTCCAAACGGTTCTTCTATCGGCATTTCTCTTCTGGTACTGATATTAATTCCGGCAGGTATCTATTTTACCATCCGTACCCGATTTGTGCAGATTCGCTGTTTTCCGGAGATGCTGCGTATCTCTGTCGAAAAAAATACCGGTGACAAAACAGGAGCTATCTCCGGATTTCAGGCCTTGATTGTCTCTACTGCTACCCGTGTAGGCATGGGAAATCTGGTGGGTGTTGTGGCTGCTATTTCAGCCGGCGGTGCAGGTGCTGTATTCTGGATGTGGATTTCCGCTCTGATTGGTTCTGCCACTGCTTATGTGGAGGCTACTCTGGCACAGATGCACAAAGAAAAAGACCCTCTTTACGGTGGCTACCGTGGTGGTCCTGCCTATTACATACACAACTTTTTTACCAAAGTTAAAACCAAGCGTTACAGTGTGATTGCCGTTTTATTTGCCTTATCCGGTCTCTTATGCTGGTGCGGTGTCAGTCAGGTAATCAGTAATTCGGTGTCCTCTGCCCTTTACAATGCTTTCGAAATACCTCCCCTGGCTTCCACTATCGTTTTGGTAGCTTTGGCAGCAATTATAGTACTCCGCAAGAATACTACCATAAAAGTTTTGGATATCATTGTACCGATTATGGCTGCTTTTTATTTTATGATTGCTCTGTTTGTTATTTTCACAAATTTAGGACAGCTTCCTGCAGTATTTACACGTATTTTTGAAGAGGCTTTCGGACTTCGTCAGGTAGTGGCCGGCGGTTTTGGTGCTGCTCTTATGAACGGTGTGAAGCGTGGACTGTTTTCCAACGAAGCAGGCAGCGGTTCTGCACCTTGTGCCGCAGCTGCTGCAGATGTAAGTCACCCTGCCAAAGCCGGATTATTCCAGGCCTTCGGTGTATTTATTGACACCCTTGTAATCTGCAGCTGTACCGCTATGATCATGTTACTGACTCCTTCTGAGTTATTAAATGGCTTGGAAGGTATGGAGCTTTTACAGACCGCAATGCATTATCACTTTGGTAATATCGGTGTTATATTTATTGCCGTTACATTATGGTTATTCTGTTTCTCCACCTTTATCGGTATTTTGTACTATGCACGACCGAATGTAGCTTACCTGTTTGGTGACAACTGGATCTCTCAGACAGCCTACAAGATTCTTGCTTTAGTCATGTTATTTATCGGCGGTCTTGCTACCTATACCTTTGTTTGGGATTTGGGTGACCTGGGTGTAGGCCTGATGACCGTATTTAATATGATTGCTATTATTCCAATGTGCGGCCCTGCTGTAAAGGCACTGAACGAATATACCGCAATGCGCAAGAAAGAGAAGAAATAATTTCGTTTTTCAGAGTATCCTATTCATATAAAAATAGCCTTCCATGTAAGGATTTACGTAAATCCAACATGGAGGGCTGTTTT
>JAFTXF010000139.1 GCA_017461685.1 Lachnospiraceae bacterium | reverse complement strand
TACTTCACCGATGTCCTTCTTAACTACACGAAGAGCATTTAAAAGAGCTGCTGCCACTACGATGGCAGTACCGTGCTGGTCATCATGAAATACCGGAATGTCACAGATTTCCTTTAATTTACGCTCCACTTCAAAACATCTCGGTGCGGAAATATCCTCCAGGTTAATACCGCCAAAGGAGCCGGAAATCAGATAAATGGTACGTACCAGTTCATCCACATCCTTGCTGCGGATACAAATCGGAAAAGCGTCCACGTCTGCAAAGGTTTTGAAAAGGGCACATTTGCCTTCCATAACCGGCATGCCGGCTTCCGGACCGATATCACCCAGACCAAGAATAGCAGTTCCGTCAGTAATCACCGCTACCAGATTGTTACGGCGTGTCAGTTCATAAGACTTATCAACGTCTTTGTTAATAACCAGGCAAGCTTCTGCAACACCCGGTGTGTATGCTAAGGAAAGGTCATGACGGTCATTTACCTCACAGCGGGCTACAACCTCGATTTTGCCGTTCCACTCATAATGTTTTTGTAATGATTCCTGTCTAATATCCATTTTATGATTCTCCTATCTCATTACTGATATATTTTTTTGCGAAGCCGCCTAAAAACAGCTTCGCAAATATTTTTCTTATGAATACCGCCTTAGTCCTCAAACGGGAACTTATACTGTGTAAGACCCAGCTCATCACGCACTGCCATCATTTCCTTCTGAACAGCCGGATTAATCTTTACGCCGGTAACTTTTCTTTCACACCAGGTAAGGTATTCCTTCTCACCTGCTGTGTAAATACGGTCGCAGCCAGGAGCCTTCTGGGAGCCACGTAAATCACGAAGGATGTCGCCACAAGTCTTCTTGAAGGATTCCAGACCCATGAAAGCTTCAGGATCAATTGCAATAAACCAGTGTCCTAAGTGATATGGAACCTTCTCGCCGTTCTCACCGATACCGGAAAGTGCTCTTAAGAAGTTACCTTGCTGAAGTGCTGCGGATAATACTTCTACAACAGTTGCATATCCGTAACCCTTATAACCTGCAAGGTCTTCACCGATACCGCCCAGAGGAGCAAGAGCTGCCTGTGCAGTATTTAATTCATCCAAAATCGCAACAGAATCTGTGTGTGCCTTACCGTCACGACCTACAACCATACCGGCAGGAGTATCCATACCCATACGTGCATAGTATTCAATCTTACCACGCTGTGTAATAGAAGTAGCACAGTCAAGTACGAACGGGAATTCCTCATCTGTAGGGAAGCCAACGGTTAACGGATTGGTACCTAACATATTCTCTACACCGAAGGTAGGTGCGATAGAAGGACGCGCATTGGTACCTGTCATACCGATTAAACCTGCCTTGGTTGCCATAGTTGCATAGTAACCTGCAATACCATAGTGGCAGGAATTACGTACAACGGTCATACCAATACCGTATTTTTGGCCTTTTCGATAGCCATGCTCATAGCCTTGTGGCCGATTACCTGACCCATACCGTCATGACCATCCAATACTGCTGTAGCAGCGAAATCCTTTACGATTTCAATCTCTGTCACAGGATTCTGGATACCTGCTTTGATACGGTCTAAGTAAATCGGTTTGAAACGGTTTACACCATGAGATTCTATACCTCTCTTATCAGATTCTAACAATACATCTGCACAAATCTCAGCGTCTTCTCTTGGGATACCATAGCCAACAAATGCATCAATTACAAAATTGGTAATCAGTTCCCAGTCTACATAGTTTCTTTTTTCTTCCATCTTAATTGCTCCTTTTCTCAGTACTAAACCTTTATTATCAAAACAGCAAATGACATTATCTGAAGATAAAATCTTTTACTGTATTTTGCCCTTTTAAAATTTACCTCAGCATAACGTATCGAGGGTATTTATTACTCCAGAATATTATAGGTAATATAATCCACACCCCAATCAACCAGCTTCTCGGCAGTTTCCTTATCATCTACGGTCCAGCAATTTATCTTATGACCGTTTGCATGTATTTCGTCCACAATCTCTTTGGTCAGTGCAGCAAAATGTACATCCAAATCCAGATTATACTGATTCAGACGGCCCAGCACCTCCCCGTCATACTTGGAGGTCAGGTACTGCAGTTGCTGGTTTGGCAAAAGCTCCCTCAGATGTACCATATTGTCAAAATCAAAGGAAATAAATATAACTTGCTCCAGATATCCTAACTCCTTGATTTCTGCAATCATTCTGCGAATATCCGAAACTGCAAAAGCTTCTTTCAGCTCCAGCACACACACTTTGGCGTACTTTTTGCAAATCCTGATGTACTCCTCTAAACTTGGAAGAAGCAAGTCCTCTCTAGGCACTACGTCTTCTGAAGTCAGTCCGGCTTCTATTTCTTTGCGGCAAAGATTGTGCAACCTGATTTTGCGAAGCAGCCTGTAAGACGACTGTTCTACATTCAAATCATCCTCTGCCACCCTGCCGGTCCGGCTGTCATGAATAATAATAAACTGTCCGTCAGCCGTTACATGCACATCCGTTTCCACACCGTAATAGCTTCGGTTGCCTGCTGCTATAAATGCCGGAATGGAATTTTCAGGCTCTAACCCGCTTACACCGCGGTGAGCAACCATTAATACGTGCTTCTTGTTTACTTTAGTCGTGTCCATTTTCTGCCTCCTATCATGCTAGAAAATATTCATACAAGAAGATTCGCCGGGCATATATCTTTTTTTCCTGCGGCCATAATCGTCTTGAAAGGTCACAGCAAATCGTCTTCTTATCACTGAATATATATCAAAATCAAATTGTAATCAATATCTTGCAATCACATTGACAAAATGCTCGCAAATTGATTATAATAATGACAAATATGATTATAGGAGTGATAAAATGTCCGCATACAAACGAGAAAATGATTACATTCGCCTACTGTCTGAACGGGAACACACAGTTTCAGAGCTTGCTGCCAAGCTTTTTATCAGCGAGCCTACGGTGCGCCGGGATATCATTGCCCTAAAAGAAAAAGACCTCCTTATTTGCAAAAGAGGTCTTGTTTCCCTGAAAACCAATTCACCGGACAAGCGTATTCCATTATTTATACGTGACCTGGAGCACAATGATGAGAAAAAGGAGATTGCTATCAAGGCCGCTTCTCTCATCAAGGATGGGTATGTGATCATGTTAGACGGTTCCACCACCGTATACAGCATCCTGCCCCACCTTGCCCAGTTTAAAAATCTGTTTATTATTACCAGCGGCGCCAAAACTGCCCTGGCCCTGGCCACCATGGGTATCCGTACCTTGTGTACCGGAGGCGAACTGACAGCTGATACCCTTTCTTACGTAGGCAATGATGCAGAGCGGACCCTGAATAATTACAACGCAAATATTGCCTTTATTTCCTGCAGAGGAATCTCCAATGACGGCATTGCCTCAGACACCTCCATTATGGAAAACTCCATCCGTAAGATTATGATTAAAAACTCCAAACGCAGTTACATATTGTGTGACAAAAGTAAGTTCGGCAAAACCTACTTGAATACTATTTGTAACACCAAGGATATCGCCGGCGTGATAAGCGATTAATACGCTTGAAGCTCCCACCATGCCATGGTACTGCCTCACCGGTTGCTTCCTGATCTCTGCACAGCTGCAATGATTACTTTCTCCGCAACATCTCTGCGATGCCCACTACCGCTGCAAACAGCACGCCTGCACAGGGCCAGATGATCCAGCTGATGTGCCAGTCAAAGGTTATAAAACTGTAACCCAGATAAATAGCGGTAACTACACCCCAGTACACCTTGCTCAGGTTATCGTTACGTTTATTCTGCAGCTTCTTTTCGTATGTATAATCGCCTTCTTCCAAAAGCTTCTGATAACTGCCCCAAATCATGCCGGACCACACAAACAAGAACACGCCGACTGCTACTAACACCAGCAAAATATCTACACAATAAATGCATACAATATCTGAAGCATTGAAGGCAGCCGCCAGCATAATCGGTACCGCACTGGCGATGCAAAGTGCCACGCCTGCCGCAATGCAGCCCTTAAATGTAGTTTCGAAGCGTTCTTTTTTGACTTCCACAATACCGGCCACACCATACTGTAAATCCAACGGTTCTTTTTCCAAATATTCGAATTTTTCCAGCTTCATGCCAAAAATAATAAAAACTGCCACCGCACATGCTACAATAATCAGAAGTGCCGCCACACCAAAACCGGCTGCCATGTCCTCTGTAAGGGCAAGTATCCGTGCTTCTGCCAGGCCCAAAAGTAAAATCAAAAGAACCGGCGATAAAATGCATGCTGCCACACCTGCTCCGATTTTAATTGCAGTCTGCTCCACCAAGTCCATGTAGATATTTGCTTCCTCCAAAGATACATTACGCGGTTGGCACTTTTCTTCTGCCATGGTCCCGACCATATTTCGTCCCGCCGTATTTTCTCCGGAAGTGTTCTCTTCCTCTTCTGCATATCCCACAGTATCAGGCACTTCAATGGAATCTTTTAACAAGTAATCGGTGCTGACACCAAACACTTCACTTAATTTAAGAATTCTATCCAAATCAGGAATTGACGCTGTGCTCTCCCATTTGGAAACGGATTGCCGTGACACACCCATTCTCATGGCCAGTTCTTCCTGAGACCAGCCGTTTCTCTTTCTAAGCATAATTATTTTCTCTGCTAAAATCATAATTGCCTCCTCAAAAATCTTTGCGCTTTCTCTCTGCTGTATGATATATGCTTTTGACAGCTGCCTTAGCTTTTCTGACTGCTGCCTGCATTTTGTCTTCAGCATTTATCTGAATTATAGCAAAAACACCGGTTGACTTTCCACCAATTACCCTTTGAAAATTGTCAACCGGCAGTTGCAAATGCTTTTTTCTTCATTTTTTGCTTGGCAAATTTTTTTCTTATTCTGCAGTTTTCTTACTCAGCATGGAAAACATATTTGTGCATGCGTTCCATGGCTTCCTTCACTTTTTCAAATGGAAGGGCCAGATTCACACGTATGGCACACGGTCCATGGAACATGCGTCCGTCCTGCCAGGTCACGCCTACGTCCCAACCGGCCTGCTCCACCTCGTCAATGGTCTTGCCGTGGGCTTCGCACCACTTGGTGCAATCCAGAAAAAGCATGTAAGTACCCTGAGGCTTAAATACCTCCACGCCTTCGAAATGCTCTCTGATATAATCGCAGGCATAATTCACATTATCACTAAGCACCTGACAAAGCTCATCCACCCACTCGTAGCCCTCCGGCTTGTATGCACCAATCAGAGCATGCATGGACAGTACATTCATACTGTTATAGTGCGGTTTTGCAGACTTGGAAACCACGCGGTCCCGCAGATACTTATTATAAATAATGTGATAACTGCCTACCAGCCCAGCCAGATTAAAGGTCTTACTCGGCGCATAAAAAGCAATGGTACGACTGCGCGCTTCCTCACTGACAGACTGCATTGGGATATGCTTATGGCCGTTTAATATAATATCGGACCAAATTTCATCGGAAATAACGATACAGTCATTGGCCTTGTAAACCTCCATCGCACGCTCCATTTCCTCACGCTCCCAAACACGACCGCAGGGATTATGAGGATTACAGAAAATCGCCACATGAATATTATATTCCCTAATCTTGGCATCCATGTCTGCATAATCCATACGCCAGACGCCCTGTTCATCCTTCACAAGGGGACTATGTATAATCTTAAAACCATTGTCAGTCAGGCAATTCGTAAAGCCAATATAAGTCGGACTGTGAAGCAGTACCGCATCTCCAGGCGCTGCAAAACTGGTCACGGCACTAATTACACCGCCAAGCACGCCATTTTCGTAGCCAATGTGCTCCTTTAAAAGCCCGGTCACGCCATTACGTGTCTCCTGCCATTTTATAATCGAATCAAAATATGCTTCGCTCGGGTTAAAATAGCCGAAAAGCGGATGTTTTGCGCGCTCGATAATCGCCTCTGTAATCGTCGGTACTGTGGCAAAATTCATATCCGCAACCCACATCGGAATCGCATCAAACCCCTCCTTCGGAGCAGGCGGCGCCCAGCCGCTTCCCAGTGCTTCTACCGCAATAGCATCCTTGCCCCTGCGGTCAATCATGGTTGTAAAATCGTATTTCATCCTTTATCCTTTCGTTCATCTGCATCTCTAGGCGATTGTGAAACTTGATAGCTGCCGGACGAAGTGATATATATTCCGCCTCAGGGACGCTCCCGCTCCGTGAAAAGCTGCAGCGCGCATTGAACACTTAGCAAGCACGTAGTGCGAGCTTAGTGAGAAAGCGTGCCTTGTGCTGTACTAAGCTCAGGCTACGGCTAGCACCTTGCTTCGCTAAGGACCGGCGCTTTTCAAGGCCCCTCTACCGGAATATATATCACTTCGTCCGGCAGCTATCAAGTTTCACAATCGCCTAGTCCGCAGTTCTCTTTATTATGGAAAGATTGTATCATATTTCGTCAGCCGTAACAATGCTGACATGAAAATTTTCCAACATTAGGATACTTTACACTCGCCACTTCTTTTGGTATAATATTAGAAATATTTACGCCGCTTGGCGGTTATCAAAGGAGTCCATTATGTCAGAAATGTTTTTTTTGTTAGCAGGCGGATTGGTTATCATCATCATCGCAGTCGTTGTGGCTGTGGTAGCTTCTGTAGTTTCCGCTGTAGCTGCTGATCAGGATGATGCAGAGTAAGCTTGTAAAATTTTTAGAATACTTTTTTAAGATCATATTCGCACAAAAGGGATGTTGACAAGGAACCGTTCTGTCTGACAGAGTTGATTTCCTATAACAACATCCCTTTTCTTTTTTATC
>JAFTXF010000138.1 GCA_017461685.1 Lachnospiraceae bacterium | reverse complement strand
GGATGATCTTTCTGCAAATTCAGGTTGAAGGCAGAAAAGTGCGGTGATATAATCAAGATAAAATCATAAAGAAAAGATGAGGAATACCATGGAAAAAACAAATGTAATGCGCATCCTTGACCAAAAGAAAATTCCCCATAAGGTACATACCTATGCCGGTACTGCTGCCATCAGTGGCACGGAAGTGGCAGAGGTACTGGGTCAGAATCCGGACCAGGTATTTAAAACTCTGGTTACAGTAGGAAAATCAAAACAGTACTATGTGTTTGTAGTACCGGTGTGCAAGGAGTTAAATCTCAAAAAAGCTGCAAATGCGGTTGACGAGAAAAATATTGAGATGATAAAATCCAAGGAACTACTGCCTTTAACGGGATATATTCACGGAGGCTGTTCACCGATTGGCATGAAGAAATTTTTTACCACAACCGTTGACAGCAGTGCGCAAGACTGCGAGACAATTATATTCAGTGCAGGAAAGATTGGATACCAGGTGGAGATGAGCCTTGGGGATTTGCAGAAGGTGATACGCCTGCAGCTGGCGGATATCTGCGATGAATAATAAGGAGCAAAGGATGAAACTATTATACGGAACAGGTAACCCGGCTAAATTAGAAGCGATGAAACGAAGGCTGGCACCTTTAGGAATTGAATTACTTGGCTTACGTGATCTGCAGCGGGAACTGGCAGACATGGGCGATAGAGAGGTGCGTATGCCGCAAATTGAAGAAGATGGCAGTACCCCGTTAGAAAACGCCGTGAAAAAGGCCACAGCGTATTATGAGGCCTTTGGGATACCTGTCTTTTCCTGTGATTCAGGGCTTTATATTGACAATATTCCGGAGGAAAAGCAGCCCGGCGTGCATGTCAGAACCGTAAATGGCAAATACTTAAATGATGATGAGATGTTAGCACATTATATCGGATTGGCGAAGCAGTACGGTGATCTGCGCGCCAGATATCGTAATGCCATTTGCCTGGTTATGGATGCAGAGCATATTTACGAGGCAATGGAGGAGTCCATGGCAAGCGAGCCGTTTTTAATAACCACCGTACCCCATTGCAGCATACGTAAGAAGGGCTTTCCGTTAGACAGTATTTCCCTGGATATCAAAACCGGGAAATATTACTATGATTTGTCAGCGGATGAGCTGGACCGGGTGGCCGTGGAGGACGGATTTCTAAAATTTTTCGAAAATGTTTTACAGGACTATAGGCAATAAAGAGGCTGTTGTATTATACTATTTCTAAAGGAGGAGTTCGGGGTGCCGGACTTTTGAGGAGTAATATGGCTTATATTGAATTTAATCATATTATAAAAGAATATGCGGCAGGGGAGACGGTGATTCGTGCTTTGGACGATGCCAGCTTTTTGGTAGAGAAGGGCGAATTGGCGGTGATTTTAGGCTCTTCCGGTGCCGGTAAGACTACAGCACTGAATATTTTGGGCGGCATGGACACGGCAACCTCGGGGCAGGTCATCGTGGATGGTCAGGATATTACTGACTACAATAATAAGCAGCTGGTGGGATATCGACGTACCGATATAGGATTTGTATTTCAGTTTTACAATCTGGTACCGAATCTGACCGCGTTGGAAAATGTGGAGCTGGCTGCTCAGGTTTGTGAAGAATATCTGGATGCCGGTGAAACCCTGGACAAGGTAGGGCTTTCTGAGCGAAAGGGCAATTTCCCTGCGCAGCTCTCCGGCGGAGAACAGCAGCGCGTATCTATTGCCAGGGCTTTGGCAAAGAATCCAAAGCTTTTGCTTTGCGATGAGCCTACGGGAGCCTTAGACTACAATACCGGCAAGCAGATCTTGCAGCTTTTACAGGATACCTGCCGTAAGGACGGTATTACGGTACTTTTGATTACACACAATTCGGCATTGGCACCTATGGCAGACAGACTGATCCGTTTTAAGAGCGGCAAGGTCATCGAGATGACCACCAATGCTAACCCGACGCCGATTGCAGAGATTGAATGGTAAAAACGGCGTGGAGCAAAGAAGCAAAGACAGAGCAGGAAAACACACCGGACTGCATGGTGGATAGAGAAGAGATGGAATGGTAAGGACAGCAATGAGAAAAAGAAAGAAAATGAATGCACACAAAAAAGATATATGGCGTTCTATCTGGAAGGGCAAAAAGCGCTTCTTTTCTATCATGGTCATTACTTTTCTTGGGACGATGATGTTTTCGGGATTAAAGGCGGCATGTGTGGATTTACGGCATTCTGCGGACAATTTTTTTGACAGGCAGCGTTTATTTGATTTGTGTATTATGTCAACTCTGGGACTTACCGACGAGGATTTGGCGGTCATACAGGAACTGGAGGAAGTGGAACGCGCTGAGGGGATTTACAGTGAAACAGTACGTGCCATTGCGAACGGAAATGATTTGAGCGTGGCATTAAAGCCCTTTTATCCGGATGGTATGAATCAGCCCTATGTGATAGAGGGACATTTACCTGAGGAGGCTAATGAGGTAGCCGTTACCGAGAAGTTTGCCAAGGCGGCAGGCATTGGTGTAGGCGACAGCCTGGAAATCAGTGAAGATTTGGAAGAGGATGAAGAGGCGTCTTTTTCGCAAACGCAATATCAGGTTTCAGCCATTATTATTGATGTGCTTGATATCAATAATGCGGGCGGTACGGTATCTTTCCGTACTGCTTCTACGGAAGAGGATACTTTGTATATTTTGCCTGAGGTAGTAAACAGCGATATTTATACGTCTATTTATATTACGTTAAAAGGCAGCAGCGAGCTGTTTTGCTATGGAGAGGATTACGAGGCACAGGTCAGTGCTTTCAGCGATTATATCGAGGCTGAGATTAAACAGCAGCGCGCAGAAACAAGAACCGAAGAGGTTCGTAAGGAGGCTTATGAAGAATTAGAAAAGGCCCAGCTGGAGGTTTATGACGAGCTTTCCAAGGCGGAGCAGGAGCTTTTAGAGGGAGAAGCTGAACTGGAGACCAAATTGCAGAAGGCCTTAGAAGCACTGCAGGAAGGAGAGG
>JAFTXF010000137.1 GCA_017461685.1 Lachnospiraceae bacterium | reverse complement strand
TCCGTTGAGAAGCTGGCAATTAACATGGAAAATATGCAGAAGGAGCAGCAGGCACAGCGTGAGGAAATCGAGGAAATTAAAGGCCGTGATGGTGAAAAATGGCGCAAGGTAACAAGCTATATCGTTACAGCGGCAGCAGGTATCTTTGTGGGATACATATTAAAACAGATAGGAATTTTTTAGGAGGACAAGCAATGTTTAAGAACAATGTATTTAAAGCATCAGTAAACACACAGAAGTGGTTTAAGGCTGCAGGTGTACGTGCTATCAAGACCGTAGCACAGACCGCAGTTGCAACAATCGGTACTGCAGCAGCAATGGGAGCAGTGGACTGGAAGATGGTAGTAAGCGCATCAGCACTGGCAGGTGTGATTTCACTGTTAACCAGCGTTGCCGGCATTCCGGAAGTGAAGGAGGACTAAGCTAATGACAAAGATATTAGGAAAATCCGTAGCCACAGCAGAACAAATGGCAAACTATGTACTGTCCAAAAATCCCAACCCTCGCATTGAGATTCCGATTCTTGCTCTTGCAAAATTGTACCTGATTGCCGGTGAGATTGAGGGAGTGCGCGGCGATTTAGAATTTGCCCGCTCCTGCCATGAAACCGGTAACTTCGGATTCAAAGGAACTGTAACTCCCGATCAGAAGAATTTCTGCGGACACGGTACTACAAGTTCCACCAACAAAGGATCCTACTTCCCGGATGAATTCTATTCAGTCTTAGTACAGATGCAGCATGCCAAGGGCTATGCAACCGCAGAACCGCTCAATTACGAATGTTTGGATACCAGATACAAATATGTAAAGCTGGGCAGTGCACCAAATATGGAAGACATGGGCGGTAAATGGGCAGTACCGGGATACGATACCAAGAAATATACATCTCTGGAAGCTGCAAATGCTGCAAAGGACAGTTACGGTTATAAGATTGTGAATATTCTGAATGAGATCCTTTCAGTAGGAACCGAAGAAGCGGACAAGCCGGAAGATGAGAAAAAAGAAACACCTAAAGAAGATGCAAAACCACTTGCAGGCAAGAAAATCTGTATTGATGCTGGCCACTACGGCAAGTACAACAGATGTCCAAGCAACCCGGCATATTATGAGAGTGATATGACATGGAAGCTTCATTTGCTCCAGAAGAAATACCTTGAACAGCTCGGCGCAGAGGTAATCACTACCAGACCGAACCAGGCAACGGACCTTGCCCTTCATGCAAGAGGCACAGCAGCAAGAAACTGTGACCTGTTTATTTCCGACCACAGCAACGCTGTAGGAAGCTATATGAATGAATTGGTGGATTATGTAGCTGTGTACCACTTAACGGCCGATACAACAACGGAATGTGATGACATCAGTAAAACAATCGCCAAAGCACTTGCACCGGCAATTGCGGACGTTATGGGCACTAAACAGGGCTATAAGATTCTGACAAGACAGGCCGATTATGACCGAAATAGTGACGGCATCATGAATGATAACTACTACGGTGTGCTTCACGGCGCACGTACGGTAGAAACACCGGGTCTTATCTTGGAGCATTCCTTCCATACAAATTCTACCACAGTAAATTGGCTGCTGGATGATGCGAACCTTGACCGACTGGCCAGAGCAGAAGCACAGGTAATTGCGAAGTACTTCTCAGGCATCGGCGTGGAAGTGAATAAGGATACCGATGTACCTTACTGCATCCGAGTAGCCAACGTGCCTGAGGGTGATGTATTGAACATCCGCAAGGAGCCAAACGCAAGCGCAGAGAAGACCGGTGAGCTGGCATACAACAACCCGAACAAGTTCACAATCGTAGCAGAACAGAACGGCTGGGGCAAGCTAAAAAGCGGTATTGGCTGGATTAATTTAAAATATAGTGTTAAAGTATAAATGAAAGCGTACTCACAGAAAAGCGGGCACCTGACCTCGTGGTACATTATAATAAGGAAGAGATGTCCGTATTTTGTCCGCAAGAAAGAGAAAAAACCGCGCAAAATAGGGCTTTTCGGGTCAAAAATACGTTGACTTTTAATCAAGTTGTCCGGGGTTCGAGTCCCCGGTGGCTCATTTATAGTCGCAGGACCTTTGCTTTTAAAGGTTTTGGGGCTTATTTTTTTTGTAAAAACATGTGACGCACATACCGCTTTTGCTGTCTATTAGGATGAAAGGACTTTGCCGGGAAGGAGGGCTGCTATGGAAGATAAACAAATCATCGAACTATTTTGGGCGCGCGCCGAACAGGCGATTACTGCGACTGACGAAAAATACGGCAAATACTGTTATTATATTGCTTACAATATTTTGCACAGCAATGAGGACAGCGAGGAATGTGTGAACGATACTTATTTGAAGGCCTGGGAGTCCATACCGCCGCACCGTCCTGAGAGATTGGCTGCTTTTCTGGGGAAGATTACCAGAAATCTTTCTATCAATAAATATAAATATCTGACAGCAGGCAAGCGTGGAGAAGGTCAGTATGAGATGGCATTGGAGGAACTTAACGAGTGCATTCCTTCAGCGGTAAGCGTGGAGCAGATCATGGAAGACAGAGAGTTGTCGGAAGTCTTTAACCGCTTTTTGGAAATGCTTCCGGTGGAAAAACGGAAGGTGTTTATGCGAAGATATTGGTATTTCAGTCCGGTAAAAGAGATTGCTGCGGAGTACGGGATGAGCGAAAGCAAGGTCAAAATGTCTCTTTTACGTACCAGAAGCGCATTCAGACAGTATTTGGAAAAGGAGGGCGTTGCATTATGAAGGAAGAACGAATGGCCACAATTTTAGGCATGGTAGATGAAAAATACATAGAAGAAGCGGCACCCGTTCCGCAGAAGAAAATAGTTGCCGGGCGAAAGATGCGGAAAGAACAGATGAATGGACTTAAGCGGGCGTGTAGGGTGGCAGCGATCATTTTGGCAGCGGGAATCAGTGTGTATGCTTTACGGACTTTTGTAGGGCCGGATACGATTGTGGCTCCGGGGACGGAGCAGATGACGGAGTACACTGCGACCGGGCAGGAAGAAATGCCGGGGACAGAGGCGATAAAGGAGACCAGTACAACAGAGCAGAGAGACTCACACGGTCAGGGACAGGCATCAGAAAATGATAATACTCCAACGCATTCCTCTGAGCAGGAGACAACAGCAAATGTCACAACAGAAAGCGATGAACTTCCAACAGAAGTTTCAGAACAGGAGGAGCCACAGTACCATGAGGACGGACGGGAGATGTTGAGTGCAGAACTGCATAGCGGAGACATGGGCTTTGAAGGCCTGATGTTTTATAATATTTTCGAAAGCGGCAGTCTGAATCCGTGGACCCGGGAGGCTGAGGTGAAAGTCCTGCCGGTTTTCCGTAATTTATCTTATGACGGAGGTCCGGGGTACGCAATCTGGCTTACAGAGGCCGAGCTGTTGTTAAAGGCAGAGCAGACCGCAGTAAAGCTGGGCGTGGAAATAGAGGCCTATGAATATCAGTATCCGTCACAGTATGCCCGGGATATTATAGTGGAGGACCGGGAAAGGGTTTATGCGATTCGTGCCTTGACAGAGCTTGGCGAAATTAGGGTAGAAGGCAACGGCAGTATTAGGATTCGCTTCGAGGAAGCCATTACCCTGCCGAAGGAATATCATTTTACTTGGCACGGGACCACTGAGGAGGAAGCAAACGAGGTAATGCATTATTTATTGCAGCAATATGAAGGTTTGCATGGGTTTCAGCAGCCTGTTGTGGGCAGCTGGGGCGATTACTCTTTTCAGGGAGTGCAAAAGAGAGAATATGAGGCTTTTGAAGGAAACGGAAGCTTAGAAGAGCAGATATTAAATTATAACTTTGCTTCTTTGAAATGTTCGCCTGATTCGGAGGGAAAGCTTAAATACATTTGGCTGGGTAATAAGTTAGAAAGTGCAGAAAAAATAGGTGATTACCCGATTATTTCCTGGGAAGATGCACAAAGCTTATTGCTGAACGGAGACTATATCACCACGGTGCCGGTGGAGTATCTGGAGGACGGTACGGTAAAAGAGGGAAATATTGCAAAAGTAGAATTAATATACCGCTCCGGTTCTTATGACAAAGTGTATATGCCGTATTACCGGTTTTTTGTAGAATTGACAGGAAGAACATATGGTGCCCACTTTAAAATTGCAGAGGGATTAGAGAGCTACGGTGTGTTCTATGTCCCGGCGGTCAGCGGCGAATATTTAACCGATTTCCCGGTTTGGGGCGGAGAATTTAATTAATAAGAAATACAGCAAAAGTGTCCGATGAAAAGTCGGACATTTTTGCTGTTACAAAAAACAAAGTCCGGAAATCGCCGGACTTTGCTATATGCGCCTGACAGCGCGAGATTATAAAATGTTCATTGGTATTGCTTCTCTGCTGATTATTTCTTTGCAGCTTTTCGCTGAATCAGCTTTACGATTTCTACAATCGGAATTACCAGTACGCCTAAAGCGATAGCGATAACATATTCTACAAAGCTAACAGAACTGAAACCGAAAGCATTTGCAAGGAACGGTACCTCACATACCAGAGTGGTAGCGATGAGGGTAACGATTGCTGCACCGATCAGTAATTTGTTATGTGTCGGCAGACGGAAGATGCTGCCTCGCTGAGAACGCATGTTAAAGCTGTGGAAAATTTCAGCCATGGACATGGTTAAGAATGCCATTGTCATGCCGTCTGCGCTGTTAGCAATTTCCCAATTACCGGATTCAATAAAGTGACCGATGAAGTAGGAAAGTAATACGAGGACGGAAACCATAATACCCTGATATGCGATATCAACGCCCATGCCGCCGGAGAAAATACCGGCCTTTGCATCTCGTGGGCTGCGTTCCATGATATCAGGTTCTGCCTCTTCCATACCCAGTGCAAGAGCAGGGAAACAGTCTGTAACCAGGTTAATCCAAAGAAGATGAACCGGTTTTAAAATGGTGAAGCCTAACAGGGTAGCAGTGAAAATACTGATAACCTCACTCATGTTAGAGCCTAAAAGGAACTGGATGGCTTTACGGATGTTGTCGTAAATACGACGGCCTTCTTCTACAGCACCTACGATAGTAGCAAAGTTGTCATCGGTAAGAACCATGTCTGCTACGTTCTTGGTAACGTCTGTACCGGTAATACCCATACCTACGCCGATATCGGCGGATTTGATGGACGGAGCGTCGTTTACACCGTCACCTGTCATGGCAGTTACATAGCCTGCTGCACGCCAGGTATTGACAATACGGGTCTTGTGTTCCGGCTGTACGCGGGCATATACGGAAATATTTTTAAATTCACGGGCAAAGGTTTCATCATCCATCTCGTTAAGCTGAGAACCGGTAATCGCCTTTTTGCCTTCTGTAAGAATACCTAATTCCTTGGCAATAGCCATAGCAGTATCAATGTGGTCACCGGTAATCATAATAGCAGTGATGCCGGCACCCTTACACTGAACAATAGCATCGGCAACCTCCGGACGAACCGGGTCAATCATGCCGCTGAGTCCTACGAAGCAAAGCTCGTATTCCAATACATCTGCGTCGTAGGAAACAGGTTCTGCATCCCAGATACGCTGTGCACAGGCAAGTACACGGAGAGCTCTGTCAGCCATAGCTTTATTGCCCTTTAAGATTTCCTGACGATATTCGTCAGTCATAGGAACTGCTTTGCCATCCTTTAAATAGGTAGTACAACGGTCAAGAATTACGTCAGGCGCACCCTTGGTGTACTGAATATACTGGCCTTCTGCTTGATGTACGGTAGACATCAGCTTTCTTCCGGAATCGAAAGGAGCTTCGCCGCTGCGAGGATATTTTGCTTTTAAATCGTACTTTGGTAAATCCAGTTTGTTGGCCCAAACGACTAAAGCTGCTTCTGTAGGTTCACCGTTTACGGAACCGTCTGCAGCAAGCTCAGCGTCACAGCAAAGTGCCATAGCCTTTGCAAGGTAGGCTTCATCTTCACCAAAGAAGTCAACAACGGTCATCTTGTTCTGTGTCAGAGTACCGGTCTTGTCAGAGCAGATAATCTGTGCACAGCCAAGAGTTTCTACAGCAGTCAGACGGCGAATAATAGCATTACGTCTGGACATATTGGTAACACCGATAGAAAGCACCACGGTTACCACGGCTGCAAGACCTTCCGGAATAGCAGCAACAGCAAGGGATACGGCTACCATGAAAGAATTCAGAACACTTTCAAAGTTCAAACCGCCGGAACGTAAGCACTGTACAATAAAGATAATTACGCAGATGCCCAGTACCAGCCATGTAAGAATCTTGGAAAGCTGGCTCAGCTTAATCTGCAACGGAGTCTGACCTTCCTCTGCATTTGCAAGGGCGTCCGCGATTTTACCCATCTCTGTGTCCATACCGGTTGCAGTGATAACTGCCTTACCGCGTCCGTAAACGATGGTGGAGCCCATATAAACCATGTTCTTTCTGTCACCCAGAGGAACATCCTTAGAAGAATCTGCTAAATTAATAATGTCAATAAATTTGGTAACCGGAACGGATTCACCGGTTAAAGCGGCTTCCTCTACTTTGAGGCTGGCGTTCTCGATAAGACGTCCGTCGGCAGGAACTGCGTCACCTGCTTCCAGCAAAACCACATCACCGACCACCAAATCCTCGCTGTGGACGGTCATGATTTTACCGCCACGTAAAACCTTTGAGGTGGCAGCGCTCATTTCCTGAAGGGCTTCGATAGCCTTCTCAGCCTTACTTTCCTGATAAACCCCCAATACTGCGTTAATAATAACTACAGCAAGAATAATGATTACATCAGCAAAGCTTTCGCCTTCCACAACTGCCAGTACACCGCTGATGGCAGCAGCAGCCAGAAGAATCAAAATCATAGGATCCATGAGCTGCTTTACAAAGCGCTTGAGCAGGGAGTCCTTTTTGGCCTCTGCTAATTTGTTCTTTCCGTTTTCCTGCAGACGCTTGGCCGCTTCCTGTTCGGAAAGACCTTCTGCAGAACTGTTTGCTTCTGTTAAAACAACGTTAATGTCTTCACAATAATGTTTCAAAACATATCTCCTTTCATAACTTTTCGTAGTTGTTCTATTTTATAATCATACTATAATAATAAGGTTGTTGCAATTCATTTTTTTTGCACGATATTGTGTCGTATCGTGCAATTTTGCCCAAATTTCGCGGTTTGTGGCAAGAGTAAAGAATTGGTAAAGATAAAAATGAAAAAGGATAAAAAATATCTATTTTGGGTGGAATAATTTTACTCCTTATGATATTATAGACAAGTATTATTCTTTTTAACATAATTTCTAAGGAGGAAAAAAGATGGATTATTTATTGGAAGGCGTGAGAGCGCTGTTTGACTTTAGTGGCGGTGGATGGAAAGCCCTTGTTATGTTTGCGGTTGGTATTGTACTGATTTGGCTGGCAATCAAAAAAGAGTATGAACCGTCCCTGCTTTTGCCTATGGGTTTTGGTGCGATTCTGGTAAACCTGCCGCTATCCGGTGTAATTGACCAGATGGTTGGAGGAATTGAAGCCCACGGTATTATCGAGTGGTTATTTAATGTAGGCATTGAGGCCAGCGAGGCTATGCCGATTCTGTTATTTATCGGTATCGGTGCCATGATTGACTTTGGTCCGCTGCTTTCTATGCCGTCGATGTTTTTGTTTGGTGCAGGCGCACAGTTCGGTATTTTTGCTGCGATTCTTTTAGCAGCATTTTTGGGCTTTGATATTAAGGATGCTGCAGCCATCGGTACGATCGGTGCAGCAGACGGTCCTACAGCGATTTTAGTTTCTCAGGTATTAAAATCTAAATATGTAGGTCCTATCGCGGTAGCAGCTTATTCCTATATGGCATTGGTTCCGATTGTACAGCCTATGGCTATCAAGTTGGTTACCACCAAGAAGGAAAGATGTATACATATGGAATACAGACCGGAAAATGTATCCAAGACCATGCGTATTGTATTCCCGATTGCGGTTACCATGATTGTAGGTCTTGTGGCTCCGCAGTCTGTAGCATTGGTAGGTTTCCTGATGTTCGGTAACCTGATTCGTGAATGCGGAGTATTAGGCACTATGTCTGATACTGCTCAGAATCTGTTGGCAAATTTAATCACACTATTACTCGGTATTACGATTTCCTTCAGCATGAAGGCAGAGGATTTTGTAACAGTTGAAACACTTCTGATTATGGTAATCGGTTTGTTTGCTTTTGTAATGGATACGATTGGCGGTGTATTGCTTGCCAAATTCATGAATCTGTTCTTAAAGAAAAAGATTAATCCTATGATCGGCGGTGCCGGAATCAGTGCATTCCCGATGTCTTCTCGTGTAGTGCAGAAGTTGGCATTGAAGGAAGACCCGAGCAATATCCTGATTATGCATGCAGCCGGTGCCAATGTATCCGGTCAGATTGCATCAGTAGTAGCAGGCGGTTTGATTATCAGTCTTGTATCACAGTTCTTATAAGAAAGGGAGGATTAGTATGAACGAAACAGTTATGCAGGCATTGGAAATTATGGGAAAAGGCATGCTTGGAATTTTTGTAGCTCTGATTGTTATTATGATTTTTGTATGGGTTATGGCAAAAATCGGCGGCAAGAAGGGTGATAAATAATATGCTGAGACAATTACGCGGAAAGATAATCGAGGCGTTAATTTCCGTATTACCGGTTACATTAATTGTAATTTTATTAAATTTAACTCCATTGGTAGATTTTTCGGCAAAGGAAATAGGAGTATTCTGCTTTTCGGCATTTCTTTTGTTGATAGGAATCGGATTATTTAATCTGGGGGCCGATTTGGCTATGACTCCTATGGGAAAATACGTAGGTGAAGGTCTGACACGGTCCGGGAAGCTCATGATTTTACTGATTGTTTGCTTTGCCATGGGTGTTTTGATTACAGTGGCCGAGCCGGATTTGACAGTATTAGCATCACAGGTATCCAACATTATAAACGCTACAACACTTATTTTATTTGTGGGTGTAGGTGTGGGTATCTTTTTGGTGATTGCACTGTTCAAGATTGTGTTTAAAGTGCCGTTGTCTTCCTTACTGATGTTGTTTTACTTTTTGCTGTTTGCCTTGACTTCTATTTTGATTATCGAAGGCAAAGGAGAGATGCTGGCACTGGCCTTTGATTCAGGCGGTGTGACCACCGGTCCTATAACGGTACCGTTTATTATGGCACTGGGTGTAGGTATTGCCATGACTATCGGCGGAAGAAATGCCAGTGAGAACAGCTTCGGTCTGATCGCACTTTGCTCTGTGGGGCCTATTTTGGCTGTCATGATTTTGGGTATATGCTCCAAAGGAAATCTGACCTATGCGATACCGGATTATACCATCGCGGATAATGTGATGCTGGCATTTATCACCACGTTTGGGACTGTTACAAAGGAAGTTTTACTTGCGCTGGGATTAATCGTTGTATTTTTCTTTATTATTAATTTTATTTTCCTTAAGATTTCTATGAAGAGAATTAAGCAGATATTGTTTGGAATTCTGTTTACTTTTTTAGGATTGGTTATCTTCCTGACGTCAGTAAATGTAGGTTTTATGCCTATCGGCTATAAGATGGGCAGTGATCTGGCAAAATATAACTCTAATTTGTTGATTGTTGTGGGATTTGTGCTTGGTCTGGTAGTAGTACTTGCTGAGCCTGCAGTACATGTTTTGAATAAGCAGGTTGAGGAAATTACCAGCGGCGGTGTGTCCAAGAAATCCATGCTGATTGCGTTGGCAGTGGGTGTTGGTATCTCCGTATGTCTGTCCATGATCAGAATCAAATACGATTTTAGCCTGTTATACTATTTGCTTCCGGGATATTTTGTTTCCTTAGGCCTGTCCTTGTTTGTCCCGAAAATGTACACAGCTATTGCTTTTGACTCCGGCGGTGTTGCCAGCGGTCCTTTGACATCTACTTTTATACTGCCTTTTGCAATCGGTGCCTGTGTGGCAATCTATCCGGATGGCAGTAAGGTGTTAACGGATGCTTTCGGCATTGTTGCTATGGTAGCGATGACGCCGCTTATCACCATACAGTGCCTGGGCTTTAGCTCTATTGTCAAGAGAGCGGCGCGGGAGAAGAGGGCTATGCGTCGTTTAATGACTGCTGAGGACAAGCAGATTATCGAATTTATGTAGGAGGACTCCGGAATGGAACAAAAAGCGAAGAAAAGTCTTTCTAAAGTCAATAGCGGTAAAAGCAGTGATATCAGAAAACTAAAATTATTGGTTACCATTGTGAACAGAAGCAAGGAAACTTACTACATTGATTTGCTGGAACAGTTTGAAGTCAATATGCAGGTTGTATTATATGGAAGTGGAACTGCCAACTCCGAGATGCTGAATATGTTAGGTCTGGCAGAAACTGAGAAAGCAATTATTCTATCCTGTGTCAGAGAAGACAGGGTAGAAGAGATAAAGCATGCTTTGGACGAGAAATTCCACAAAATACGAAACGGAAAAGGTATTGCCTATACGATACCGCTTCAAAGTGTTGTTGGTGTTGCAATATATCAGTTTTTAAGTAATTATCAAACAACCAGAACGGAGGCAAATTAAAGTGAATAGTTTTTCAGTTATTTTATGTATTGTTAATAACGGATTTTCAGAAACGGTAATGGATACTGCGAGAAGATTCGGCGCAAAGGGCGGAACGGTGCTGCACGGCAGAGGAACTGCTTCTAAGGAGGCAGAAAAGATTTTTGATATTACCATTCAGCCGGATAAGGAGATTGTCATGATTTTGATAGATTCTTCTATTAAAAATGATGTGCTGAACGGATTGTATGATTCTGTAGGCATGGGAACCGGGGCCCAGGGGATTGCTTTTGCGTTGCCGGTGGAAGATGTGGTAGGCATGGACAATAAATAGCAGAATTGTCCGGATGCTGTACATGACATCATGCAGTTTGCGTAAAGAGGATATTTTATGAATATATTTGATATCATCGGACCGGTCATGGTTGGGCCGTCAAGCTCCCATACAGCAGGTGCTGCCAAAATCGGTTATGTAGCCGGAAAGCTGATGGCACAGCCTGTGATAAAAGCAGAGATTTTACTGCACGGTTCCTTTTTGGCAACCGGTAAGGGACATGGTACTAATTTGGCGTTGGTGGCAGGTCTGCTTGGGATGAAGCCGGATGATAAACGCATTCCGCACAGCTTTGAAATTGCGAAAGAAGCGCATATGGAGTTTTCTTTTGGGGAAACTGATTTAAAGGATGTACATCCGAATTCCGTGCTTCTAAAGCTGACCGGAGAAGACGGCAGATACATGGAGATTGTGGGAGAATCCTTGGGAGGTTCTGTTATTAATATTGCTTCGATTGACGGACATGCGGCGAATTTCTCGGGAGATTATCCGACACTTATTATTCAAAATGAGGATTTGCCGGGCCGGGTGGCAGAGGTGACCAGTGAGCTTGCCAAACGAAAGATTAATATTGCCACAATGAAGCTGAGTCGCTCTGTGCGGGGCGAAGATGCCGTAATGATTATCGAATGTGACCACGAGGTGTGGGAAGAGGCTATCGGCTGGCTGAAGCAGATGGAAGGCGTGAAGAGGGTAACCTATTACAGCCAGGGAGAATGATTTCCAATGGAGAAAAGCTGTACAACAGTGCAGTGGCCGGAGGCAAGAGGTAACGATGAGTTTTAGAACATTAAAAGATATTTTGGCGGCAGTGCAGATACGGCAGGTTCCGTTTTGGGAAGCAGTGCTTTTGGATGATGTGAAGGAAAGAGGCATTGCAAGAGAGCAGTCCTTTGAAACTATGAGAGGCATGTATCAGGCAATGCGCATGGCAGATGCAGACTACGATGCAGAACTGCGCTCAGCCAGCGGTATGGCAGGCGGCGAGGGCGCCAAGCTTGAGAAATTCAGACGTGGGGAAAACCGTCTGGTCGGGGACTACTTAAGTTCTGTTATGGAGAAGGCTGTAAAGATGGGGGAGTCCAATGCTTGTATGAAGCGTATTGTGGCTGCACCTACTGCAGGCTCCTGCGGTGTGATTCCGGCAGTGCTTTTGTCTTATGAGGAGCACCGTGATGTAGAGGAAGACCGAATGGTAGAGGCTCTTTTTGTAGCTGCGGGGATTGGTGAGGTAATTGCTGCCAGTGCCAGTATTTCCGGTGCAGAGGGCGGCTGTCAGGCAGAGATTGGCTCAGCCAGCGCTATGGCAGCGGGTGCTGTGACATATTTAGAGGGCGGCGATCAGGAAGCTATTGTACATGCTGCGGCACTGGCCCTGAAAAATATGCTTGGTCTGACCTGTGACCCCGTGGGCGGTCTGGTGGAGGTGCCGTGTATCAAACGTAACGTTTCAGGAGCAGTCAATGCCGTGATTGCATCTCAGATGGTGATGGCAGGACTTCGCAGTGCTATTGCTCCGGATGAGGTAATTGACTCTATGCGCAGAATCGGCAAGCTTTTACCGGGCTGCCTGAAGGAGACCAGCCAGGAGGGCCTTGCAATTACTCCTTCCGCTCAGAAAATTACCCAAAAATTAACGGAATAGACGGTGCAATATGTACGGATTGCACATTGTTTTTTTGAAAACGCAGGAGTATAATGTATCAGGATTTCGCTTATGAGGGAGATCAGAATTGACGGACTCACGTGCATGGCTCGTGGTCTCCGCCTTGTATAGAAATGAGGGATATGTTATGAATGAAATTTTAATTTGCTTAGCAATTGCTTTGATTGCAGGACTGTTAATGTCAAGACTTGCCAAAGTCTTAAATCTTCCGGCAGTAACAGCATATTTAATTGCAGGTCTTATTTTGGGACCGTTTTGCTTAGGAAAGCTGGGTATTGCAGGTTTTGGCTTTGCAACATTGGAAGAGGTAGAAGGGCTGAAAATTGTCAGTCAGGTAGCACTTGGATTTATTGCTTTTGCCATTGGTAATGAGTTCCGTTTAAACCAGCTCAAAAGCATGGGTAAGCAGGCCATTACAATAGGTATTTTACAGGCTGTGATTACAACCGTAATAGTAGATATTGCACTGATTGTTTTACATATGATCCGTCCGGATTTAATCAGTATTTCCTCTGCAATCACATTGGGTGCCATTGCAGCGGCTACAGCACCTGCTGCTACGCTTATGGTAGTTCGTCAGTACAAGGCAGACGGACCTTTGACCAAATTGCTTTTGATGGTAGTTGCTATTGATGATGCAGTAGGTTTGGTTTTATTCTCTGCATCCTTTGGTATTGCCAGCGCATTGGAGCAGGGCAGCATCAGCGTGGTAAATGTAGTGTTTGAGCCGATACTGGAAATTGTATTATCTTTGGTATTAGGTGCACTTGCAGGTGTTTGCCTGCATCTGTTGGAACGTTATTTCCACTCCCGCAGTAAGCGTATGTCCTTATCTATTGCCTTTGTATTACTGACTGTAGGCATTTCCATGACAGAGTTTGAGGTAGGCGGTGTGCATTGCTGCTTCTCACTGCTGTTAGTATGTATGATGATGGGTACTGTATTTTGTAATATCTGTCCTACTTCCGAGGAATTAATGGACCGTGTAGACAGATGGACAGCACCGTTAAGTATTTTGTTCTTCGTATTGTCCGGTGCAGAACTGGATTTACAGATTCTGAGTAACCCGGCTGCACTGCTGATTGGCGCTGTTTATATTATCTTCCGCTCTGCGGGTAAGATTTCAGGTGCCTATGCAAGCTGCCTGATGACGCACTGCGACGACAAGATTACCAAGCATTTAGGCATTACTCTGCTTCCGCAGGCAGGTGTTGCATTAGGTATGGCTATGACTGCAAGCAATCTGACAGACGGTGCTATGGTACGTAATGTAGTATTACTGTCAGTACTGGTATACGAACTGGTAGGTCCTACCCTGACCAAGAAAGCATTGATTGCTGCAGAAGAAATTAAGCCGGAAGGCAGAACCAGCGCACGTAGCGAGAATCAGCCAAAGGCTGCGGTGAAGATAACGAAGCAGTAAATCAAGAAGATTACAGGATAGAGTATTTTTGAGAAATTTAGAGGCGCGGGCGTAAGTCTGCGCCTTTTTATGGGCTGAAGTAATTTATAGCCTCAAGCAACAAAGACAATTTGCGTTTGAAGAAGTAAGCAGCGTCATTGCCTTCTTCTTTTGGGACTGGATATTAATAAATATTTTGTTTTGATTTGATTTTAAGAGATTGATTTGATTTAAAGAGTTGTATCATACGGGAAGTGTGTGATATGATGTATAAGGAAAAACGTATGATGATGGAAGGAACGAGGAATATATGAATAGCAAAGAAAATAAAATGGGTACCATGCCTGTCAATAAATTACTGATTAGTATGGCACTGCCGATGATGGTTTCCATGCTGGTGCAGGCATTATACAATATTGTGGACAGCATGTTTGTGTCTTATATCAGTGAGGATGCATTGACGGCGGTTTCGCTGGCATTTCCGATACAGCAGTTGATGATTGCAATGGGTACCGGCACCGGCGTTGGTGTCAATGCAGTGCTGAGTAAGGCATTAGGCGAGAAGGATTTTGAAAAGGCCAACCGTGCAGCGGATAATGGTATTTTCTTGTCTGTAGTATGTGCTGTAATCTTCGTTTTTATAGGATTGTTTTTTGTGGATCCCTTTTATATGTCACAAACAACAGATGCAGAGATTTTACAGGCCGGCCATGACTACTTGAGTGTTGTATGCTGCTTTGGCATTGGTATGTATACGCAAATTATCTGTGAACGTCTGCTGCAGGCAACCGGACGTACCGTTTTGTCTATGCTGTCTCAGGGACTGGGTGCGGTGATTAACATTGTTTTGGATCCGATATTAATCTTTGGTCTGTTAGGATTCCCTGCTATGGGGGTAAAAGGAGCGGCGGTAGCTACTGTTATTGGTCAGATAATTTCCGCAGCAGTTGGTATCTGGATGAATATAAGTAAGAACCATGATATCAAAATATCGTTCAGGGGATTTTGCCCGGATTTAAAGATGATTGGTACGATTTATAAAGTGGGTGTGCCTTCTATTATCATGCAGGCAGTTGGCTCCGTGATGAATTACGGTATGAACCAGATCCTGATTGGTTTTACATCCACTGCGACAGCAGTATTCGGAGCATACTACAAGCTTCAGAGTTTTATCTTTATGCCGGTATTTGGTCTGAACAACGGTATGATTCCGATTATAGCATACAATTACGGTGCAGGACAACGTAAGCGTGTGCTTCAGACCATACGCTCCAGCGTGATACTTGCAGTGGGCATTATGCTTGTGGGGCTGGCAGCTATGCAGATTTTCCCGGCGCAGTTATTAAGCATTTTCAATGCATCCGAGCATATGCTGGCTATCGGTGTGCCTGCGCTCAGACTGATCAGCCTGAGCTTTGTATTTGCAGGCTACTGTATCGTTATGGGTTCAGTATTTCAGGCATTGGGCAACGGCGTGTACAGTATGCTCACATCCATCGTACGTCAGATGGCAGTACTTTTACCGGTGGCTTTTTTACTATCCCTGTCCGGCAATGTGAATCTGGTGTGGTTATCCTTTCCGATTGCAGAACTGTTTTCAGTGACACTGTCTACCGTATTTTTGTTCAAGATTAATAAAACAGTTATTTCCCAAATCGGTATAAGCGGGCAGTAAAATAAGCTGATAAAAAGCAGGTGAATAGCACCAGCAGCAGATAAGAACAAACAGCAGATAAATAGTATTTGACATGGACATGGAAATTTGATATATTAATAAAGTGTCCGTTGGACAAATGCGGGTGTGGCGGAATTGGCAGACGCGCCAGATTTAGGTTCTGGTGTCCCCGACGTGCAGGTTCAAGTCCTGTCACCCGCAGGTTTTTATATGGATATTGAGACCTTTTGAGCAAGTTCGAAGGGTCTTAACATTCTATAGGAAATAGGAATCTGTAGAAAGCTGGAAAAGGAAGCAAAAAACTTGATTTTTCCGCAAAAAACTGTTGACAATAGAAGAAGTTTCCAATATAATTGATAATTGTTGAAAAGCGCGTACGCCACAGTACCCACGGCCTTCCCAACCGGAAAGTACACGTAGAACCCCCTACGGTGGCTTAGCTATATTATTACTTATTCTGAAGCTATCCGGAAGTGCCGGACATTCACGGAAGGATAGGACGTAGGAATTTTCGAGTCGCAAGACGTAATCATGTTGGAGGAATTAATCATGAAGACATTTATGCCAAACCCAGATAAGGTTGAAAGAAAATGGTATGTAGTTGATGCTACCGGTATGACATTAGGTCGTTTATCCGCAGAAGTAGCAAAGATTTTAAGAGGAAAGAATAAGCCGGAATTCACACCACATTGTGACTGTGGCGATTATGTAGTTGTTATCAACGCTGAGAAGATTACTGTAACAGGTAAGAAGTTAGATCAGAAGATTTACTATCATCACTCAGACTACGTTGGTGGTATGAAAGAGCAGACTTTAAGAGAGAAGTTAAACAGAAAGCCTGAACAGGTTATCGAATTAGCTGTTAAGGGTATGCTTCCAAAGGGACCTTTAGGCAGACAGATGTACAAGAAGCTTCACGTATATGCAGGCCCAGAGCATGCACATGCTGCACAGAAGCCGGAAGTATTAACATTCTAATAAGGTCTGAAAGGAGGAGATAATCATGGCTAACAATAGAAACTACGGCACAGGTAGAAGAAAAAAATCAATTGCAAGAGTTTATATCATGCCAGGTACAGGCAAGATTACAATCAATAAGAGAGACATTGACGAATACTTTGGTCTTGATACTTTAAAGGTTATTGTTCGTCAGCCACTTGTTGCTACAGAGACAGCAGACAAGTTTGACGTTTTAGTAAACGTACACGGCGGTGGTACAACAGGCCAGGCTGGTGCAATCCGTCACGGTCTTTCCCGCGCATTATGCCAGGCAGATGCAGATTTCAGACCAGTTCTCAAGAAAGCTGGCTTCTTAACACGTGACCCACGTATGAAAGAAAGAAAGAAATACGGTCTCAAGGCAGCTCGTCGCGCACCACAGTTCTCCAAGAGATAAGGATTTCAGTCCGGAACTTCTCAGGACAATTCAATACGATTTATGGCTCCTCAGGACTTCACAGTTCTGGGGAGTTTTTTGATTACATAGGAAAGAAAATTTTCCTATGTAATCAAAAAACGCTCCGCGAGGATGCGCACGATGTGCTGAGGAAGGCTGCTTTACAGCTGCACATCGGCGCACAAAGCAAGCAAGTCCTGTGGGGATGAGGGATTTGTAAAGTTCGAGCGGAATTGTCCGCTTTGGTCATGAGAAGAATGCAAGAAGCGATTTTGTTGAGCGTTTACAAGCATAAAAGTGCACTTGACCGCTTAATAAAACGAGGTTATTATGAAAATAATATTAGAAAAAATGATTAACAATCACGATGGTTTATATAACTATGGGATATTTTCAAAGCGGAAAGAGTTTGGCATAGATTTTCTTGAAGTAATACAGTGCAAAATAATGAGAGAGGAATAGCAAAAATGGAATGGTATAATTTATTTAGACCACATATCCTAAACCGAGGAGCAGAATATCATCAGGATGGATATGTTTCAGTATTTAACAGGACTGAAACAAGGATAGAAGCAGAAGTAAAAGGAACAGAAGATTATCATGTGGAGATAGAACTTGCAGGAGAAAATGTGATTCACATGACTTGCGATTGTCCTCACGCAGAAAGTGGCAATAACTGCAAACACATGGCAGCAGTTCTCTTTCGTTTTGAAGAAGAATTATACAATGAAGATATTGCAAAAGAAGATAAGGCGGAGATAGAAATCAAAGAATTGACATGGAAAGAACAAATTGCGAAGCGAAGAGAGAATGCAATGGAACTGGTAAACAAGATTCCGGAGGAAGAAGTGCGGAATCTGTTGGTAGGGTTTGTGATGGAAGATGCCTCGCTAAGAAGCCAATTGGAACTTACATATTCGGAACATTTTGATGCGAAACAAATGTTGCTTTTAAAAGATGAGATACAGGACATTGTGCATAGCCACAGCCGTAGAGGTTATGTAGACTGGTATCACGCATCAGATTTTACTTCTGCATTAAGTTACTTTTTACAGTCAAAAGTAACATTGCTAATTGAGCGTCATTATCTGGAACAAGCGTTTGAATTAACAAACTATGTTTTTCATTGTATTGGCAATATAGATATGGATGATTCCGATGGTGGTTCCTCATATGTGGCAGATAAGTGTTACGAGTGTTGGAAAATGATTGTAGAAAAGAGTGATGAGTCAGGTAAAACCAAGATGAAAAGGTGGTTTGAATCTCATCAAGATGGTTATGTGGTTGATTACATAGAGGAATATCTGCAAGAATTTTTGGCTTCAGAATTTCCAACGGAAGAATTGATTCGAGAAACAATAAAAGAATTAGATGAAATCATTAGCAAACATTCAGATAGCAATGACTGTGTAAGATTATATTCGAATCATTACGGATATGAAAATGTCATTATAAAAAGAATTGAATATATGAGAAAACTAGGCTGTACGGAAGATGAGATTATGGAATATCGGAGTAAGCACAGGCATTTCTTTGCAATTCGTGAATTGGAAATTGCAGAAGCCCTAAATAAACAGGATTATGTAAGAGCTAAAGAATTGTTGTTGGAAAGCAAGGAAATGGATACAGCATATCAGAACCAAATTCAAAAGTACAGTAAGCAGTTAATTGAAATATATGATGTGCTTGGTGAAAAAGAAAATTATTGTGCAGAATTATTGTACCAGTTGGAGAATTATTATCATCTGGATTTGCATTATTTTCTTGCATTAAAAGCAGAAATTGGGCAAGAAGAGCAATGGGAGGAAACAGTTAATCGAATTATTGCTTCAAACAGAAATGAACATTTTGTATGCGAGATTCTGAACGAAGAGAAGCGTTATCGAGAAATTATGAATATTATTGAGAAGAATGATAATGTGTATTTATTAGACAAATATGAAAGTAATATAAAAAAGGTATTACCAGAATCGGTGATTGCTTGTTATCAAAGATATATTTTTGATGAAGTGCGAAGGGTATCAGACAGAAAGGGTTATCATCACATAATGCAACATCTGCAGAAGATTCATAAATGTCCGGGTGGTAAAGAAGTGGCTTCAAAGATTGCAGCTCAGTGGAGAGTAGAATACAAGCGGAGAAGTGCAATGATGGATGAATTAAGTAAAATCGGACTGTAGATACAGAAGTCGTGTATCTTTTTGACTATAAGGCTATTCTGCAGGTCTTTTTCGGTCCTTTATATACCAAGGAAGATAAGCAAGACCGAACATTGCGGTGATTACAGCCGCTATGATTGCAATACGCAAGCCATAATGAGGCGGCAGGATATCCAGTACCGAAGGGGCACTTTCCGGGCGTGCCATATAGAGGTAGTTTGCTCCCGGAAGCATGGAATTTACCCAGGCTGCAAATGCCGCCAGACCTATCAATGTGCAGTAGGAACGAATAATGGAACGACGATTTGGTCGCATCTTGAGTACAAAGATCATGTAAAAAACGGCTATATAGCCCAATGTATGCTCCAACCAGAACTGATAATAGCGGAATCGTGTAGGTCCGCAGTAGGTTAGAGGAGTCGGAGTCAGCAATGCAAATAAGGATCCTGACAACAACCCAAAATAGGCAATGTCAAACAGCCGTTGGCTTTTTCCGATGATCATGAATGCGCAGAATATTACTGACCAGGCACATACGCCGATGGGAAGATTCGCAACAGCACCTTTAGAGAGCCAAGGGCAGGCTGCCAAGCGCCAATAATAGGACATGTCACAGATGATGAGCATAAAACCCAGTATGTAACGGAAATTGACCTCATAAGGGGAATTCCTTAATGCTTCTCGATAGCGATAGAGCAAAAATAATGCTACAAACAAAAGCAGGATGGGTACAATATGGGCTAGTTTCACCCCTATAAGCTGAGACAGAAACTGTAGTGAATCAAAATAAAATGATGTGTCTGATTTTGTACATAATAAAATATAATTTTATACATTGACAATTGAAGAAAAAAACATTATAACCAAAGGTAATAGGACATATACCTATCATGAAAAGGGGAAACAGAATATATACTTTCAAAGCAATACAAGTTAGGAAGCAAGGAAGCTGATTTTACAGGGGCGAGAGGAATCGTACATGAAAGCGTTGAAGGAATCTGTCAGATATCGTTTAAAGGATGGTTATTCGTTAGTTCATGATGCAGTGGTTGAGAATGGTGATGGCAAAGCAAGAGGCAGGCGAGGCATTCTGGCCGGTAATTTGAGCTTAAATTTGCTTAATAATCTGGTGACTAGTACGTATTTTACAAGTTTAATGCTTGCAATGGATGCAGATGATGTATATATCAGTTGCATCAGCATGCTTATTATTGTATGTGGTTTTTTCCAGATATTTGCCCCTTTGATATTAGAGAGGCTGGGACGACGTAAGGCACTGTTATTGACATTGCGTGGTATACAGCATTTTCTGAATATTGTGGTTATAGGCGTGATTCCACTGATGCCATGGCCTAAGGAGATTATGCTGAACGTATTTATGGTAGTGGTGTTTATGGTATATACGTTAAATGCCATAACCACGCCGGGATTCTCTGGCTGGCATTTGCAGAGCCTTCCTTATGCAAAACGTGTCAATTTCTATACGATTCAAAACATGTCCAGTCAGTTTCTGGGACTGATCCTTGCTTATGTAGCAGGTGTATTTTTGGACTTTTTTGAAAATAATGTTATATCCTTCCCTGGCATGACACCTACCATTACAGCGCTGGTGCTTATGCGTATTCTGGCTGTGATCCTTGCAGTGTCAGAGATTTGGTTTTATACCTGGATACGTGAGGATCCATATGAAAAAGATGCAGATGAAAGAAATAACAGAGGCATCAGATTGCTGGGGCAGCCTTTAAAGAACAAGGCATACATGACTATGATTTCCGTTCAGCTTTTGTGGACCCTTAACTCCACCATCATCGGACCTCATTTTAATGTATACCTGATAGATGATGTACAAATGTCATATTCCTTTATGATGTTAGGTGGATTGATCAGTCTTCCCATTACGCTGATTGTCACGCCAATATGGGGCAAGCTACTACATAGAAAGAATTGGGTGAGCATAATGGGAATTGGTATGATCGGATTTTCCTTGGCATATTTATTAAATATTTTTATTACCTCTTCTACCCAATATATGTACGTGCTTTCCTTAATTGCCTGTTATATGTTTTCACCATGTGTGAATATAGCGATTTTACAGCTGAGTTACCTGAAGCTTCCGCCACAGAATACCACATCTTATTTGAGCCTGTGTGCAATTTTGGTTCAAGTGATGACTTTACTAGGTACGTTTTTAGGTACGCAGTTTATTATGTGGACGGATGGGGTCGTACTGAATGTGTTCGGCTTTGAGATGGTGAATAAGCAGTACATTAATATGATTCAGTTTACCGGTTTATGGGGGCTGATATTCTATGTGTTTCATATCAATCGAAAGTTGCGTCAAGAGCAGGAGAATGAGTAGAAGGATAGGAGAAAGGGATAATTGTTGAGCGGGACTTTGCTTAGAAATAAATAAAAGTATTTAAAAACAAACAGAAGTGTTGTAGAATAGCATTAGAAGCTGCTATTTACAGCACTTTTGTTTATTAATTGGATAAAGCAACAGTTTCCAAGCTCATGGAGGCAAACTTGATGCAGAGCTATTCCGTATGCAATCAGAGTTTTATGTAGAAAATATTGCCGGCTAAAGCGTATTGGTGTTGTCTGCCAGCCTGAAAAGTGATATAATACTTTAAACGATTACTCATTTACTTAGAGTACAGAGACGAAAGGGAAGACGAGGTATATACATGAATTTAAAAGTTGCGATCTGCGATGATGAACCACTTGCGATTGATTACGTTACCTACCATCTACAGAGGTGGGCAGCAAAGAAGCAAAGTGTCCTGGAGATTGCAACTTTTTCAAGTGCAGAAGAGTTTCTTTTTGCATACGAGGACAATAAAGACTATGACCTTCTTTTTCTGGATATTCAGATGGGTGAGATTAATGGTGTGGAGCTGGCCAAAAGCATTCGCGAAAAGGGCGAGAGCGTACAGATTGTATTTATAACTGCTGTGCCGGATTACATTTCAGAAGGGTATGATTTGTCAGCCCTCCATTATTTGATAAAGCCTGTGAGCGAGGAGAAAATTTTTGCTGTCATGGATAGGGCAGCACAAAACTGTACAAAAGAAGAGGAGTATCTTCTGGTGAAAGTGGACCAGACTTTGCAGAGAATTCCTGTGAGCAGTATTATGTATGCGGAGTCCTTTGCCCACTATATTACCATCACGGCCAAGAGCGGAACCTATCAGGTGCGTGAAAATGCAGGAGCGCTGGCAGAGAAGCTGAATAAGGATTTTGTGCGTCCTCATCGCTCTTATCTGGTAAATCTGCGTTATGTGCAGCGTATTTCCAAGACGGAGGTGGTGTTGGATGACGGGATGATGATTCCTCTTTCGCGCTACAATTATCAGAAAGTGAATCAGGCATTTATTCAATATTACAAAGGGCAGTATGACAATGAAACTTTTTGATTTATTATTCGGACGATTGATAGACCGACGCATTGCAGAGTATCAGAATGATTTGATTACCAGGCATTGCGATGAAGTAGAAAATATCTACAAAACCATGCGGGGCTGGAGGCATGATTATCATAATCATATTCAGGCCATGAAGGCATTAAATACTCAGGCCAGAGATTTGAACGGTGACAATCCCTATTTACAGCAGTTAGAGGATTACCTGAGTAATCTGAATCAGGATTTGACCACAGTGGATACGGTATTAAAGACTGGAAATATTATGATAGATGCGATTTTGAACAGTAAAATTTCTCTGATTAAGAGCAAAGGAATTGCGGTCAATGCCAAGGCCGCAGTACCCTCCGCCTTAAAAATATCGGAAGTGGATTTGTGTGCTATGATAGGTAATTTACTGGACAATGCGCTGGAGGCCTGTCTGAGACAGCCGGAGGACAGTGAAAGATATATCCGAATCTTTATCGGCACCATGAAAGGGCAGTTATATCTTTCGGTTTACAATTCGACAGGTAATAATATCCGAAAAAACGGCAAAACATATCTGTCT
>JAFTXF010000018.1 GCA_017461685.1 Lachnospiraceae bacterium | reverse complement strand
GCGGCACCCTCTGACTTGACAGAAGATGCCGCCTTATTTTACTGATTTCACTAAATGAAATTATTTGTTCTCTAATAATTTCTTCAACAACTCATTATTCTCCTTCAGAAGCTCATTAGTAATCTGTGCATCTGTAGGACCGGCAGGTGCAGCCGGCTTCGGTTCCGGTTTTTTGCGGAGCTTATTGATCAGCTTCACCATGATAAATACAACGACTGCTACTAAAAGGAAATCTACCACATTCTGAATAAATTTGCCGTAGTAAACAGCTGTTTCTGCTGTGGTTTCCGTCGCTTCTGTAATCACGTACTTGAACTCCTCAAAGCTCTTATCGCCAATCAGTATACCGATTGCAGGCATCATCACATCATTTACCAAGGATGTAACGATTTTGGTAAAGGTAGAACCCATGATCACACCGACTGCCATGTCTACCACATTACCGCGGGAAATAAATTCCTTAAATTCTTTTACAATACCCTTCATTTTATGTATCTCCTTTGTATCTCGTTTGTGTGACAGCCGGGCTACATTAACACAGGCCCAGTTTCACTGTATACATATATATTAGTGTAAAAACCAGACAAAATCAATCAATTTCTTTAAAAAATATGAAAAAGGGATACTGTCACATTTTCATGCAGCAATATCCCTCTACTCAGTTATTTTAGTATTAATTATGTCAGAAATTCTTTCTCATGTTCCTCTGTCAGTGGACATGCTCCGGTACAATTTACTCCAAAGTCACACCTCGCGGCTATTTACAGATTCACCTTATCCAGCTTCCAGATATTCTGCGCATACTCCTCAATGGTTCTGTCGGAGGTAAACTTACCGCAGGAAGCTGTATTAATCATAGCCATGCGAGCCCAACGCTTTTCATCACGGTATGCCTTCTCCACCTCTTTCTGAGCCTCAGCATATGCCTTGAAGTCCTTCAGGATAAAGTAGGTATCCGCTCTGCGTCCGCCATCATCCTCTAACAAGCTATTGTATAACGGTCTGAATAATTCAGGATCCTGTGGAGAGTAGGTGCCGTTAATCAACTGCATCAATACTCTGCGGATATCATCATCCATATTGAAAATCTCCTTCGGATTGTAGCCGCCGTTATTCTCATAACCTATAACTTCATCTGCACTCATACCGAAGATGAAGGCATTGTCTGCGCCCACTTCTTCTACGATTTCCACGTTAGCCCCGTCCATGGTACCCAGCGTCGGAGCACCGTTTAACATGAACTTCATGTTACCGGTACCGGAAGCTTCCTTGGATGCAGTAGAAATCTGCTCAGAAACATCTGCTGCCGCAAAAATCCACTCTGCATTGGATACACGGTAATTTTCAATAAATACTACCTTTAACTTGCCATTAATAGACGCGTCGTTATTGATCACATCCGCAACCGCATTGATCAGCTTAATGGTTAACTTGGCAATACGATAGCCTGCCGCTGCCTTCGCACCGAAAATAAAGGTTCTCGGGTAGAAGTCCATGTTCGGATTATCTTTAATCTGATTATAAAGGTACATTACGTGTAAAATATTTAACAGCTGACGCTTGTATTCGTGAAGTCTCTTAACCTGAACATCAAAAATGGAACGAGGGTCAACCTCTACGCCGTTGTGCTCTAAAATATATTTCGCCAGGCGCACCTTATTCTGATACTTAATGTTCATGAATTCATGCTGAGCCTTCTCATCGTCTACGTACAATTTCAGTTTATCAATCTTGGTCAAATCTGTAATCCATTCGTTGCCGATGTGGTCAGTTACCCACTTCGCCAACAGCGGATTGCCGTGTAATAAGAATCTACGCTGTGTGATACCGTTGGTCTTATTGTTAAACTTCTCAGGCATCATCTGGTAGAAATCCTTTAATTCCTGATTCTTTAAAATCTCCGTATGAAGTCTTGCCACACCGTTTACAGAATAGCCTGCAGCAATTGCAAGGTGTGCCATCTTCACCTGACCGTCATAAATGATAGCCATCTTGCGCACCTTTTCAAAATCACCCGGATATTTTGCCTGAATTGCATTTACAAAACGGCGGTTAATCTCCTCCACAATCTGGTAAATACGCGGCAATAATCTGCTGAACAGCTCAATCGGCCATTTCTCCAGTGCCTCAGACATAATAGTATGATTGGTGTATGCACAGGTCTTGGAAGTAACCTCCCATGCCTCATCCCACTCTAACTTATAATCATCCAATAAAATACGCATCAATTCCGCCACTGCTACTGTCGGATGTGTATCATTTAACTGGAAGGTAACCTTCTCGTGGAACTTGCGGATATCATCGTGTTTCTTCATGTACTTGGCAACCGCTTCCTGAACAGATGCAGAAATAAAGAAGTACTGCTGTTTTAAACGAAGCTCTTTACCTGCATAGTGATTATCATTCGGATAAAGAACCTCTACGATATTGCGTGCAAGGTTTTCCTGCTCTACTGCCTTCTTGTAATCACCCTTATCGAAAGAGTCTAACTGGAAGCACTCAATAGCCTCAGCATCCCAGATACGCAATGTATTGACAATGCCATTGCCATAACCGATGATTGGTAAATCATACGGGATAGCACGTACAGACTGATAGCCCTCCTGTACAAAGTGCGGACGTCCCTTCTCATCGACACGGGTAGTCACATAACCGCCGAATTTAACTTCCTTGGCATATTCGCTTCTGCGAAGTTCAAACGGATTTCCGTCTGCCAGCCATACATCCGGCACTTCCACCTGGAAGCCATCGCGGATTTCCTGCTTGAACATACCGTAACGGTAACGGATACCGCAGCCGTAAGCTGCATAATTTAAAGTTGCCAAGGAATCTAAGAAACAAGCTGCAAGACGGCCCAAACCACCATTACCAAGTGCTGCATCCGGCTCCTGGTCCTCAATAACATTTAAGTCAATACCAAGCTCATCCAGCGCATCCTTTACATCCTCATAAGCCTGTAGATTAATTAAATTATTAACAAGTTCTATGACCATAATTAACTCAATAGACATATTATATACAATCTTTTGATCCTGTTCATCATATGCTTTCTTATTAGATAACAAATTTTCAATAACGGTATCTTTAATTGCATAAGATACTTCCTG
>JAFTXF010000136.1 GCA_017461685.1 Lachnospiraceae bacterium | reverse complement strand
GGGTGGACAATACCACTGCTTCTAAACGTACCGGCTTGCCAGTCTCATCATACTGTACTGACACCTGGCTCTTGCCGTCCGGGCGCAAATAAGACAATGTGCCGTCTTTACGAATCTCAGTAAGTTTAAGGGTGAGCTTGTGTGCAAGAGAAATAGGATACGGCATATATTCCTCAGTCTCATCTGTAGCATAACCAAACATCATACCCTGATCACCGGCACCGATAGCTTCCAGTTCTGCATCACTCATCTGATTTTCCTTAGCCTCTAATGCCTTGTCAACACCCATAGCGATGTCAGGAGACTGCTGGTGTAACAGCACCTTTACCTGACAGGTATGACCGTCAAATTCAAGCTCCGGCTTATCATAGCCGATAGCACAAATCGTATCTCTGACAATCTGCTCTGTATCAATCTGAGCTGTGGTGGTAATTTCACCCATTACCAGACAAAAATCGGTAGTAACACAGGTCTCGCAAGCTACACGGCTCATCGGGTCCTGTGCCATAAGCGCATCTAAAACTGCGTCAGAAACGGCATCGCAAATCTTATCCGGATGTCCTTCTGTCACAGACTCTGAAGTAAATAATAACTTTTCCATAATGTCCTCTCTTATATTCGTTTATACAACTCGTAATTTCGCTTTCTTTAATTCTTCCGGATTTGTAATCTTGCGGATATGGCCGCCCAAAGAAACCAGCTTGCCCGGGAAGTCCTCATATCCTCTCTCTACATAATGAATCTGGTCAATGGTAGAAAATCCGTCTGCTGACAGGGCCGCAAGCACAAGTGCCGCCCCCGCGCGAAGGTCCGGTGCACTCATGGATGCACCTTCATATTGCTCTATACCTTCAATAATCGCAACATTGCCCTCTACGGTAACAACGCCGCCCATCTTTTTGAGCTCATCCAAATATTTGAAACGGTTTTCAAAAATACTCTCTCTGATAATACTGGTACTGCCCGCACTAAGCCCTAATGTAACGGCAATCTGCGGCTGCATATCCGTCGGAAATCCCGGATACGGCATAGTCTTTACCTGTGTGCCGGACAATCTCTTGCTGGCAACTACACGGACTGCATCGTCTGATTCCATAATCTCACAGCCGATTTCCTCAAGCTTGGCACTGATACACTCCAAATGCTTCGGAATGACGTTTTTGACCGTAACATCACCCTTGGTAATGGCTGCTGCCATCATAAAGGTACCTGCTTCTATCTGGTCCGGAATCACGGTATATTCCGTACCGTGAAGGCTTGTAACACCCTTCACACGAATTACATCTGTACCGGCGCCCTTAATATTGGCACCCATACTGTTTAAAAAATTGGCTAAATCTACTACATGGGGTTCCTTGGCAGCATTCTCAATCACAGTCTGTCCTTCTGCCAGAACAGCTGCCAGCATAATGTTAATGGTTGCTCCTACGGAAACTACATCCAAGAAAATGTTGGCGCTGGTTAAATCAATGGCTTCTGCAATAATACTTCCATGCTCATAGCGAATCTTGGCTCCCAAAGCCTTAAAGCCCTTCTCATGCTGGTCAATGGCACGGTTTCCTATAGCGCAGCCGCCCGGCAGCACTACATCTGCGGCTTTGTATTTGCCGAGTAATGCCCCTACAAAATAGTAAGAAGCACGCATCTTGCCAAGCTCCTCCCCTTCCACTACCGTGGTGTGTATCTGGGATGCATTGATTTTTACTTTATGTCTACCTAAACGTTCGATCATAACTCCGATACTCTGCATAGCTGTCAACGACACATTGATGTCTTTCACGTCAGGTAAATTGTCAATAATTACCGTTTCATCCGTCATGATGGCAGCAGCAAGAATAGGAAGCGCAGCATTTTTGGCACCGCCTATTTCCACTTCACCAACCAATGGATTTCCGCCCCAAATTGCGTATTGTTCCATATGGTCTCTCCTGTCTATATTTTAACTGGGTGTCAGCCAAAGACGACACCTTCTGATTATGAGCAAAGTTCACTCTTTCTCATCTCATCATACACCAAATCCGTCAAAAAGTAAATAGAAAGAACAATGTTCCGCCTGCAAGCCGGCCCTATACAAAGGGCTTTGCAGAGTTCTTAATAGCTTTCCAGATAATTTTTCGGATTTACGGCTTTGCCGTTTACACGTATTTCAAAATGCAGGTGTGGACCTGAACTGTCGCCTGTATTGCCTGAAAGGGCAATAGACTGTCCCTGCTTCACCGTTTGTCCCACGCTTACCAAAAGCTTACTGTTGTGGGCATATCTGGTCTCAATACCTCCCGGATGCTGAATGTATACACAGTAGCCGTAGCTGCTGCTCCAGCCTGCTCTGGTAACGGTTCCGCCGCTGGACGCATAAATGGTAGTGCCCGTCGGTGTAGCCCAGTCGATGCCGTAGTGGTATCCGCCTCCGCGGAAGGAACGCCAGCCATAGCCGGAAGTGTATGTGCCGCCATAAAGAGGCTTAATATACGTAGGCGGAATCTGAGTACCGCGCTCTACAATTTTCGGCACTGCCTCCATAAGCACCTCTTGTTTTAGGATTTCCGTCTCATACACTTTGCCATTATGATAGGTTATTTCACTGACTGCTTTTCGGAAGCCATTGGACGGCTCCTGCAGCGTCACCTGCTTGGTTGTATACCAATTATCATTGTCCACATACTGAATCTCTGCCGTGTATTCCTCTTCCCTGTACTCTGTCGTGGTATAAGAAACAGTCAGGGTAGGCTTCGGTACACTGATAATCAATTCCTGATCGATATGAATGATAGACCGTTCATTCTCCAGTGCATCATTCATGGCAATCAGCTGCTCTAACGGAATGCCTGTCTTGTAGGAAATACCTCCCAAAGTATCTCCGGACTGAACCTTGTAAATCTCCTGAACATTTTGATCCTCTGTTAGATATTGGATAACCTCCTCCACCGGGGTAAGCTCTTCCGGCTTTAAATAACACTCTGTTATCTCTACCTTATCCACGAACTGCATGCTTTTCATGCCCAGATCAAAATCGTCAAAATCCAATTCTTCTTTATAATATTCTTCATCAAAAAGGGATTCCTCCACAGAAGTAAAGCCCGCAGCATTTCTGTCAATGACACTCTCCTCCATAGCCTGGACCGGGTCAACCTCTGCCGTAAGCACATTGAAGGCTCTCTGCATATCTCTTTTCAGATTCACTTCAAACTCGCATTCCAAATCATACAAATCCACTGCTGCCTGAAGCACCTGTCTGACCTCATCAATATCCTGCAGCGCTACGATATAATTGTTAATCTTCAGCATGTAGCTGCGTTGTAAGGTCTGCTGCACCGTGCCTGGCAAAATCCCGGTGATTTTCTCTATGATTTCACTCTTACTGTCCGGTTCCCCCACGATAACATGTACACCTTCTATATGCAAATCAGCATCCATAAAGGTAATCTCGTCGGTATACATGGAAACAGCTTCCTTGGCTTCCTGCAGGCAATCATGTGCTGTCTGCTCCTCCTTTACTGTACCGACATAAGTGTCATTTACATAAACTTTATATAAATTGGGAACGGTCTCGTCATCTTCTAACAGCCAGGGTCCATAGAACATACTGATAGAAAATACAATCATCCCAATAAAATAACTGTATATTATATGCTTGTTAAACCATCTTTTATTACTATTTTTGTTTTTCATTTTTCTTCACACTAAAACCAAATGTTCCTAAAACATCTCCTGTAGCCAGATATGCCCCGTGAGAATACACGATAGGCTCTGCTTTTTCCAAACAGAATTTATTTTTGTCATTCATGTACTGCTCATCTGCATGTACCGCAAGCACCTCTGCAAGAAACATATGGTGACTGCCCAATTCCTTCACTTCACAGACTCTGCACTCGATATTTACAGGGCTCTCCTGAATCATAGGCGCCTTCACATACTGGCCCCAAATCGGAGTCAGTCCGCAAGCCTTAAACTTGTCAATATCCCTGCCGCTCTTCACGCCGCAGTAATCGGTGGCATAAACCAAGTCCTTCGTGGTCAGATTGATCACAAATTCTCCTGTCTCCTTAATCATCTGATAAGAGTGCCTCTCCGGACGCACTGAAATAGATACCATCGCAGGATTTGTGCAGACAGTCCCTGCCCATGCAACCGTAATAATATTAGAATTCCCCTCTTTATCGCATACGCTGATCATAACCACCGGCAGCGGATACAGCATATTGCCCGGCTTCCATACTTGTCTGCCCATACTTCCTCCTAAGTAACGTTCATTCCTATCATGGATCGTTTAAAACGGTAAAATACCAAAATAAATGCACAAAACAACCGCAATATTGGCAGCCGACATGAGAACCGCCAGCCAAAGCAGCCATTTATTGGTTCTGTTATGCTTGGCTTCCATGCGCTTTAACTGCGCAAGCTCTTCCGACAAATCAGGAGCCTTGCAGCTTTCTACCTGCTCCTTCAGAGCGGCAACATCAGCATCCAGTTTCTTATTCTGCTCGTCTAAAAGCGCCTGCACATTACGGTACACCTTTACACATTCCTTATGGGTAAATTCGTCACTTTTACTAATATATTCCTTCATCTCAGCCAGAAGCTGCGGCTGCTTGTCCTCTGTAGCAGTCTTGGCATCCAGCTTTGCCAAAAGTTCCTTAAAGACTTCGCTGTTCTCCTCCTGCTTTAAGTATAAATTACGCACGCTCTGCATAATGGAATCATACTCCGCCAACTGCTTCTTCAGCTGCTCTTTCTCTGCTGCATCAGCCATTAAATTCGCCTTTATCGTGTCCTGAGCATTTATTCTCTGACTTAACTTACTCATGAAATTATCCATAATATCCTCCCATTCAATGAGCGCAAAGCGCAATATACCATTTATATTCTAGCACGTTTTTGCACGTTTTACAACCTATTGATTACATTTAATCTTTTGTGCATTTTTACCACTTTTTCTTTTTAGCCAAAAAACCTTTTGTGTATTTTAACCCACTATTCACAATTTGTTCATAATTTGTTCATAATCATATGGTATAGTATAACCATCAACAAGGAAACTTGCAATGTTCTTTAGGGAACATTACAGCAGATAAATTTTTTTCATAATAAGCCCGGATGGTCAACATCCGGGCACTCCTCATTTTATTAGACATTTGTGAAACTCAGTGGCTGACTGCCAGAGCAATATATATTCTGCTTCAGGGACACTCCCGTTCCATGAAACTCTGCAGCAGTACTAAGCTCAAGTGCGGCTTTCAGCCTTCTTTCGCTAAGGACTGGCGAGTTTCAAGGCCCTTC
>JAFTXF010000135.1 GCA_017461685.1 Lachnospiraceae bacterium | reverse complement strand
TTACCGTTACAGGCTTTGTAATGCAGCTTCTCCGTAATGGAATGAGTATGTGATGAAAAAAATTTCCGAAATTTTGGACGAATATGAATTTGATGGTCTGTACAATGATATGGGGTATGATGCAGAAGAGGCCGCACCTGAAAACTGGGGGAACTGGCCGGAGGAACTGCAGTATGACCCTTATTGGGAGGATATTCTGGCCAGAGTGTATTCCATGGTTAAGGAAAGAGGCGGCATTTACAAAGTCCATCAGGGAGCCTGCCTGCGCCCGGTTACCAAGGAAAAGATATACGATTATCTGTGGGTAGGAGAGTGTGTGGAGTCTTCAGAAGCATTGCTGAGAACAGCCGCCTATGACCCGTATGTGATTGTGTGCCCGGATTACCGGTTTATGGACGGAAAAGACGGAGAAAGCCTGTTTGCAAAGACATTGCCGTTTATGCAGTTTGTGCTGCGCGTAGACGGCCGTCCGGTTACAGGAGAACGCATTGCTGTGCCGGGTGTAGACTACGTAATAGACAAAGAAACGGTCTTTTATCAAAAAGTTTGGGAATATCACAAGGCTCATCCGGAGGGCCCTCATGTGTACAGTGAATGGTCAACCATTCCGGATGATGCAAAACAACGAGAGGACTGGTTTAAATATCTGGCACTGTACAAGCCGATGGTAAAGGAAAATTCCGTAGCTTTTGTGGATATTCGGGAAAACACGATTGTTCAGGGCAGCCTCCCAAAGGACGTACATATGAGCCTTTTTATCAACGAAAAGAGATATTTGTGCATGTCCAATCTGGGCGAAAAGCCGGCGCAGGTAGAACTGAGAGAATGCTGGCACGACAGACAAACTGATATCATTGTAAAAACAGTACAATTACAGCCGGGAAGCATTTGCTTTTTGGAAAATACAGAAGCAAATATCCAGGTAAATTAAAATGTCAGGCATTTTTAAAATGCAGTGGCCTGCAGTCAGGAGTGAATGCCTGATTAATATTTTCAGGAAAGGAAAATTGTTATGTCATACGTATTAGTAGAACATTATCCGGAATTAAAACTGATGTTATCAGACGCGATAAAGGAAGCAACGGATATCTTGAAAAGAGATATGGTAAAATACGCCAGCGGAGATTTATATCCTGCCAGATATGCCAATGGTAAGTATGTGGCTGTCAAAAATGCAGATCCTCTGTGCTATTACTGGGAAGAGGGCTTTTGGCCGGGCCAGTTGTGGCTTGCCTATGAAGCTACCGGAGATGAGGCATTCCGCAAGCTGGCAGACAAAAACGTGGATGATTTTTACAAGAGAGTGGACGAGAATAATCACATTGACTGGCACCATGATTTGGGCTTTCTTTACACGCCGTCCTGTGTGTCTGCGTACATGCTGACGGGAAATGAGACGGCTAAAAAGGCGGCATTAATGGCAGCCTATTCTCTATCCAGAAGATTTCGGCCGAGAGGGCAGTTTATACAGAGTATGAGCTTCGAGTTGGATGAGCCAAATTATAAATTTATCGTAGATACCATGTTAAATATTCCGCTTTTATTCTGGGCAGCAAAGGAAACCGGCGAAGAGAGTTATAGACAGAAAGCACTGGCACATCTGAATACTACCGTAAAATATGCCATGAGAGAAGACGGCACTACCTATCATCATTTTCTAATGGATGAAAAGACCGGGGGACCGATAAAGGGACAGACCTGGCAGGGAGACGGAGATGAATCCTGCTGGAGCCGAGGTCAGGCATGGGTTGTTTACGGCCTGGCTTTAGGATATGGTTACACCAAGGACGAAAAGATTTTAGGCCATTTCAAGAAGGCAACAGATTATGTGATGAATCATATGCCGGAGGATTTTGTACCATATTGGGACTTTGTTTATTCCGATGGTTCCGAGGAGCCGCGAGACAGCTCTGCAGCAGCGATTATCGCCTGCGGTATTCTGGAAATGGCAAAGCACGCACCGGAATGTGATTTTATGAAGGGCTATCTGGATAAGGTCGCAAAAATGATGCGTTCCATGGCAGTGAGCTATGCCAACAAGCTGAAAAACGGCACAGAAGGCCTTCTGCTGCATGGAACGGATGCAAAACCGCAGGGAGAAGGCATTGATGTACCGTTAAGCTTCGGTGATTATTTTTATATGGAAAGTCTGATACGTGCCACCAGAGACTGGAAGTCTTATTGGTAAAAATGAGAGGGGTCGCCATACATAATGGTTTCGGCCCCTTTTTCATGGGCATTATCCGGAAAAAATCCGCCACCTTTGTCGCAGGAAGGTGCATGCCCCAGAATGCGAACGTAGGCCCGGTAGAAAGTGGAGTAATCACTGAAACCGGACTGGATAGCAGCATCCTGGGCATTCATACCGCCGGTCAAAAGCTGCTGGGCCAGGCTGATTCGTTTGTGCAGCAGATAATCAAACACTGTGGTACCGGTGGCCTTGCGGAAAATGCGATTCAGGTAATGCTTGCTGATAAAAAATTTCTGGGAAATCTGGTCCAGTGTTATATTTTCTTTTAGGTTTTTATTCAAATACCAGGTAATTTGGGAAACGGTATCCAGCCGGGAGTCCGTAGAAAGGACGGATTCCGTATCGCTCATATAAATAATCTGGGTAAGCAGGGCTTCCATGCCAATGGAAATCATTTGTTCCCGTCTGGGATTTTCCAGGTGCCTGTAATGCTCCAAGGTCTCAAAATAATGGGAAAAATGAAACTTGTCTATATCCTCAAAGAAAACCTTTTGCTGTGGATTTTTAATCGGAGAAGGAAATGCCGACAGCAAAAAAGCCCTGCGTTCCATGGAAAGAAACTCAGGATTAAAATAAAGAATAAAACGGCGGTATGGGCGTGTGCTTTTGATTTTCATACCATGAAATACGTGAGGTGCCAGTAACAGCATGCTGTTGGGCGTAGGATTGTATTTTTGTCCCTCTACCAGACATTCCACATCCCCTTCCAGAAAATAATAAACCTCATAAAAATTATGGCAGTGCAGTTCATGGTCCTTAGTCGTATAAGTCGAAACATCATATAAATAATTGGCATTATGTATCATATTGTGTACCTGTGTTGTAATAAATTCCTATATGAACTTCAATGAATAATGAAACTTATGTAAAAAATTATAAATCAAAAGGGCTATATTTGCAATGTAATTTCCAATATTGTGCTGTTGGCAGAACGTAGTGAAATTTTCCTTTGAATTTATTGTAAAACCGATAGAAATGTGTTAAATTAGAGTGGTGAGATTATGGAAAGAGGTGTGATATGTCATACACTGCGCTTTATAGGAAATTTCGTCCGGCTACTTTTGAGGGCGTAAAAGGACAGGACCATATTGTAACTACATTGACCAATCAAATAAAGGCCGGCAGAGTGGGACATGCGTATTTGTTTACAGGCACCCGCGGTACCGGTAAGACCAGTATTGCCAAGATATTTGCCAGAGCAGTGAATTGCGAGCATCCGGTAAACGGCAGCCCCTGCGAGGAGTGTGCCACCTGCAAAGCTATTGCGGCAGGCACCAGCATGAATGTGATTGAGATTGATGCCGCCTCCAATAACGGTGTGGACAATATCCGTGAGATTGTGGATGAAGTATCCTATTCTCCGGCAGCCGGCAAGTACAAGGTGTATATTATCGACGAGGTGCATATGCTGTCTATCGGTGCCTTCAATGCCCTGCTAAAGACCTTGGAGGAGCCGCCAAACTACGTAATTTTTATTTTGGCAACTACGGAAGTACACAAGCTCCCGATTACGATTCTGTCCCGCTGTCAGCGATATGACTTTAAGCGTATTACCATAGATACCATTGCAGCCAGACTGCGTGAGCTGGTGGATATTGAAGGGGTAGAGGTGGAGGACAAGGCACTGCGCTACATTGCAAAGGCGGCAGACGGCTCTATGCGAGACGGACTGAGATTATTGGACCAGTGTATTGCCTTTCATATCGGACAGAAGCTTACCTTCGATAAGGCACT
>JAFTXF010000134.1 GCA_017461685.1 Lachnospiraceae bacterium | reverse complement strand
TTTTCTGACACTTTATGCTAAACTAACAAAAGACTTTGACTTAGTCAGGGTCAATTTTTTCGGAGGTATCTTACTATGAATAAAGGTACAGTAAAGTGGTTTAACAACCAGAAAGGTTACGGTTTCATCACAGATGAATCCGGCAAAGATGTGTTCGTACATTTCAGCGGCCTTAACATGGACGGCTACAAGTCTTTAGACGAAGGTCAGGCTGTAGAATATGAATTGACAGAAGGGGCAAAGGGTCCTCAGGCGATTAACGTAACCAAATTATAAAAAGTTCCCAAGTAAGCGTGCATTCTTCATGGAAAGCATCCCTTACTTGGGCTTTTTACTTTATGTATATTCTTTTGTGTAATATCCAACTCTACTTACTGTCCTTTTGTGCAATATCTAAATCTACTTGCTGTCTGTCCCGTCAGATATCACTTCATATATTCCAGTACTTCTTCAAAGGCCATGTGTCCTCCGAATAAATCCAGGGCACTGCCTATAGTCACGTCGATTTTATCTCTTCCCAAGGTTTTTAATAATTCCAAGTCCTTAAAATCGTGTGCGCCTCCGGCATAAGTAACCGGCTGTTTGCCCCAGTCGCCCAACATTGCCGCAAGCTCTGTTTCGATGCCGCTGCTCTTTCCCTCTACATCTACCGCGTGTATGAGAAATTCATCACAAAATCCCCTGAAATAATCTAACGTATCATGGGTTAGAATAATATCAGTAGCTTTTTGCCAGCGGTCTGTCACAATCCGGTAACTGCCTTTTATTTTCCTGCATGACAAATCCAGTACCAGTCTCTCTCTGCCCACAGACTCTACCAGCTTTTTTAAATTGGAAAACTGTACCTGCCCGTCTTTAAAAACATAAGAAGTAACAATAACATGACTGGCACCGGCTTCTAAATATTCGACAGCATTGTCTGCAGTAATACCTCCGCCTATCATAAGTCCCTGAGGATATGCCTGTAAAGCTTTCAGTCCCTGCGCTTTCGTGGCTTCAAAAAATTCGCTTTCTTTATGATTTAATAAAATAATATGGCCACCTTTTAAGCCGTAGCTTTGATATAGTTTTGCATAAAAAGCAGCATTATATTCACTGACAAAATTTTCCTTTGCCTGATTTCCGGCATCCTTTAAGCTTCCGCCAACAATTTGCTTGACTGTGCCATTATGTATGTCAATACATGGTCGAAATTGCATATCATTTCCTCCGTATAATCCATTTCAAAGCACACATACTAATGTTGACCATTTAGACATTCACGTCCAAATGGATTGAAACATTGAAATGGAGGTAAATATGAAAAAGTATCATTCACTGCATAAGGTGTTTACCCTTGCACTTATAGTGTCTATGGTTAGCTTCTTTACAGCTTGTGGCTGCGGTCGTTCCGTTGATGATAACAATGCCGGCACCAACACCACTACAGAAACAGACAACGCAGGTAACAACAACGGTACCGAAAACGGTACTACAAATGGTAACAACGGAACCAATGGTACCACTAACGGTACCGGTACAAACAATTCCGGTAACGGCACAAACAACGGTGGTATGATGGATGACACAACCGGTACAGATTCCGGAACAGGTGTAACCGATACTACTGACGGAAATTTAAACGGTACTGAAGGTGTCATCGGTGGTGCCGTTGATGATGTAATTGACGGTGTCGGAAACGGTATCGATGATGTAACCAACGGTATTGAGAACGGTGTTGATAATGTTACCAACGGTACCAATACAACCGAAACTAATAATAATCGTTAACCTGCCGAAATGAACGTCCACAGGACATTCTCAAAGGCTTGTTTGACAGCAGAAGCTGTTGCTGAATTATACAGTATCAATATAGTCATCCACGGAAACTATTTTTAAGAGATTTCCGTGGATGAAATTTTATTATAGGTATTCGCTTATCTCAATCCCAGTCATTCCCGGAACAGATACCCAAAATCAGCTGTTCTCCGCAATCAGACCTTCCTGATATGCATATAAAAGGCACTCTATTTCCTCGATTTGTTTTTGAATCTCCTTGCCTGCGTCAGTATCAGCCACCCGCTTACGCACAGGATAGTTTTCCACCTCAATAGAGGCAGAAAAAATATCGGATTCCTTTACAATGGCCGCCTCTTTGGATTCGAATTCTTCGTGGCTGACGAGGCGCAGTGCCCGGGAATTATTGACCAGCGTATACCCGGCAATACCGGTCTTTTCATGGTATGCTTTGGCAAAACCGCCATCAATAATCAATAGTTTCCCACCGCATTTGATAGGGGATTCGCCCTTTTTCTTTACCACCGGCACATGTCCGTTTACAATATGACCGGTATCCTTATCCAGCCCGAATTCCTCTAAAATGCTTTCCACAACCTTTTCATTGTCACATAATTTATAATAAATATTTTTGGTCTCTGTATGGGTAACCTCGTCTTCCACAAAATAACGCTCAAATACAGTAAATTTATCCTTGCCGAATACCGGTGAGCCGGGACCGTTTCCGATGTACCACATCACATCCTGTCCCTTGATACGCTCCGCTGTATTTTTATTGGAATAAAAACCTTTTCGTGCATAATTCTCCAGCACGTCATACAGTGCCTTGCCGGAATACTGCTTTTCCCCGATGGTTACTTTTGTAAAGGTTCCGTCCTGATTTAGCGGTACACAGCCATGGTATAAAAGATTGCCATTGTATACCTTGTACATGCCTCCCTTGGAAAACAAAAAACGGGTATGCTTCTGCAGCTTGTAGCTCTTCATAAAAGCATCACAAAGCCGTTCCATAACCAAAGCCTCTTCGGCACTGAGTTCGTACGGGTTCTCAGGATCCACTGTAGGGAAATCCGTATCCTTCATCCGATACTCCTTGCCGTCAATGCAGACAGTTTTCTTTGCAAAATCAATTTTATCCAACAGCAGACGGTTTTCCATTTTAAAATCCGGGTTTCGCATAATCGTCTGCCCCTCAAGCTTCAACTGTAAAATCGTTGCTGCTTTATGAATCAATGTATCAATATTCTGGTCTGTACTGCCGTAAGCACCATCGCCCTCCACTGTGAAACAATCGCAGTCGGTGTGACTATAGGTCTCCATGACAAAGGTAACTAACGGTATCAGATTGATAGCATAATCATTTTCAATGACAGACATATTGCCATATTTGGCACATAATCGAATTACAGCCGCAATGCTGGCTAAATGTCCGCTGGCTGCCGCCATCCACACCACATCATGATTGCCCCACTGCACATCTACAGAATGATGACTGCAGAGCTTCTCCATAATATGAAAGGGCCCCGGACCTCTGTCATAAATATCACCCACAATATGTAAATGGTCTACTACAAGCCTCTGTATCAAATTGCTCAATGCAATAATAAAATCATTGGCCTTGCCGATTCTGATAATGGTAGAGATAATGGCATTATAATATGCCTCCTTATCCTGTACCTCTGCCTTCTCCGTAATCAGTTCTTCTATTACATATGCAAATTCCTTTGGCAGTGCCTTTCGCACCTTGGAGCGGGTATACTTGGAGGATACATACTTGGCCATCTGCACCAGTCTGTGCAGGGTAATGGTATACCAGTCGGTCATATTATCCTCCGTCTTGGCAACAAGCTCCAGCTTCTCCTTTGGATAATAAATTAACGTAGCCAGACTCTTTTTGTCCTTCTGGCTCATATGATGTCCGAATTCTTCGTCAATTTTCCTACGCACCGAACCGGAACCATTTTTCATCACATGCTCAAATTGCTCATGCTCCCCATGCAAATCTGTCAAAAAATGCTCTGTACCTTTGGGCAGATTCAGAATAGACTGCAGGTTGATAATCTCTGTACAGGCAGCATCCACCGTGGGATACTGCTTGGCCAGACTCTTTAAATACTTTAATTCGCTATACTCCATCTCTCTCTCCTGAAAACGGTTTACTATCATGCAAACCTTTTGCCGTTACTTTAGCCGTTTATCACATGGCTCATATTATACATGCCGGCTTCTTTGCCTGCCAAAAACTTGGCAGCTTCTATAGCACCTTTGCCAAACACTGCTCTGGAATAAGCAGTATGTGAAAAGGTAATCACCTCATCAGCACCTGCAAAAATTACATCATGCTCGCCTACAATGGTACCGCCGCGTACTGCAGAAATACCCATTTCCTTAGCATCACGTTTTGCTCTTCTCTGGCTTCTGTCAAATACATATTCATAAGCTCCGTCAAATTCCTCATTCATGGAATCTGCCAGTGCAATGGCTGTACCGCTTGGAGCATCCAGTTTCTGGTTGTGGTGCTTTTCAACAATTTCGATATCAAAGCCCGCTCCTGCAAGCACCTGAGACGCTTCCTTTAAAAGCTTCAAAAGCAAATTGATACCCAGTGACATATTGGCACTCTTTAAAACAGCAACCTTCTCTGCTGCCTGAGCCACTTTCTCTGTAAGCTCCGCACTAAGTCCGGTAGTACAGAGTACGAGAGGCATCTGTTTCTCCACACAATAATCCAAAAGCTTCTCCACTGCGGAAGCATTGGAAAAATCAATGATAACATCCGCTGCCACATCACAAACACTAATATCTTCAAATACAGGATATGTATATTTGCCCTGACCGCTTGGGTCTACACCTGCTACAATCTGAATTGACTCATCCTTTTCAATTAAGTCTGAAATAATGTGACCCATACGGCCACTACATCCGTGCATAATTACATTAATCATCTCTAAACCCTCTCTTTTTGTGATAAAATAGGTGGTTGCGAAACCGAGCAGCTGCATGCCGGAGCAATATATGTTCTGGCTGAAGGGCCTTGAAAAGCGTCGGTCCTTAGCGAAGCAAGGCGGCAGCCGCAGTCTGAGCTTAGTACCGCTACGCATTTTCATGGAGCGCAAGCGTCCCTGAAGCAGAACATATATTGCTCCGGCATGCAGCTGCTCGGTCTCGCAATCACCTTTATAACAAAAGAACCGCCGCAAAAGTCTTCAAGCTGTAACCGATATGCTCCAATAGAGACACCGTGCCTGAATATGCTTTTACAGCAGTCCTATGTAACTCTTTTAAATCTTAACTCACCGCAAATCCCGTCTCACAGACAATCCTATACTATGATAACTCTCAGATTCGTCCCGGCAAATGTATTCTTACTTCAAAATACCGTAATCTGTCATGGCCTTACGAAGTACTTCCTTGTGAGCATCTTCCATCTCTGTCAGCGGCAAACGAAGCGGGCCTGCACCCAATCCCATCATGTTAAGAGCTGCCTTAACCGGAATCGGATTTACCTCGCAGAATAAAGCATCACATAAAGGAATCGCTCTTAACTGCTCCTTAGCACTCTCCTGTACCTTGCCGTCAAAATATAACTGACATATATCGTGTGTTTCCTTTGGAGCCACATTGCTGAGTACGGAAATAACGCCCTTACCGCCCAAAGAAAGAATCGGTACAATCTGGTCATCATTGCCGGAATACAAGTCAATCTCTCCGTCAGAAAGTGCCATAATCTTGGCAATCTGAGAAATATTGCCGCTGGCTTCCTTCACACCTACGATATTGTCCACTTCCTTCCAAAGCTTCACAATAGTTTCAGGCGCAATATTTACACCGGTTCTGCCCTGAATGTTGTATAAAATAACCGGAATCTTTACGCTGTCTGCAATTGCTTTAAAGTGTGTGTATAAGCCCTTCTGAGTAGCCTTATTATAATAAGGGCTAACCAATAATAAACCGTCAGCACCTAACTTCTCTGCCTCTGTAGATAAATAAATCGCAGTCTCAGTACTGTTGGAACCTGTACCTGCCACAACAGGAATGCGGCCTGCCACCTGCTTTACGCAAAAGCCGATTGCATCCAAATGCTCCTCGTGACTTAAGGTACTTGCCTCACCGGTCGTGCCGCAAACAATAATCGCGTCTGTGCCGTTAGCAATCTGGAACTCAATGAGTCCAGCAAATTTTTCGTAGTTCATACTACCATCTTCATTGAACGGTGTTACGATAGCAACACCTGCGCCTGTAAATATAGCCATAACTCCGACCTCCGGAAAACATAAATTTCTTATCTCTTACATCTTAACATTCTGACAATCAAGTGTCAATAAAAAGTAATGTAATATTTTAGCAATTTACTTTGGTAATACTTTAAAATATTTATTTGGTGTACTAATTGCATATCCCCCGATTTTGAGAATACCAATCAAGTATCTCCATATAGTTACAGCAGCATGGTTGCTAAAATTCCCGAAAAAACAACCGGGAAGAATCCATGCCCTTCCCGGTCTTTTCATAAAATATAACGAAATTAATATCCAACCTTCTCCCAGCACTCAAATGGAGCTGCAAGTTCTTCACTGATGTAAACCTGAGTCTTCTTAGTCTGGAGCATAGTGCTAGGCAGATAAGGAGTGATAGGTCCGTGCGTACACAGACGGGAAGTCATTCTCTGCCAGGATGAGAATGTACCGCAGGTAGCAAGTGCATGTACTTCAATACGCTCTTTCGCACGCATTACGTCTAAAGGTCCAATGGTTGCTGCGCATGGAGGTACATTTGCGATATCACCGGACTGACCGAAGGTACCATTCAGGGAATTCTGCATGATAGTCATAGGATGCAGTTTTACGATCTGCGCAGGCTGATTTAACCACTCTTCAATGTCACCGCTGCCGATGAACTCAGGAATAGGATCAACGAATGCCATATGTCCTGCCCATCCCGGAGATGTAGAAGCGATATCAGCACCACCTTCGGAAATATCGTTGATGATCTTTGAGTAATCAGCAATGTTTGCGTTAGTAGGATAATGTACATTTTCCATAGGCATACGCAATTTAGGATCGATCTGGTAGTACAAATACTTGATCATGGAATGTGCAAAACCTGCTTCATATGTAATAGGAGCGATATTACCATCCTGATCTGCCCACTCATCCTCTGCAAAGAGATGAACCTTAGAACAGTCAACCTGGAAATAGTTGATCAACTGTGCTAATGGAATGTATGTATCAGGTTCAGGGTTACCGAGAATCATAGTAAAGGTCTTTCCAGCCTCAGAAGCTGCCTTTAAGCGGGAAAACAGAGTAGCAATAAGGACAGGATGAGGGTTCATCATAACCTTAACCTGGAACTCCGGATGCCACCATGGCTCACGCTGCTCCAATTCCTTTCCACTCATCTTACGTACGCGCTCACATACTTCTTTGTCCTTAAAAGGCACAAAATCATGAGGCATAAAGTCAAACTTTGTTGCCGGATCAACGATAAAGTCTTTCATCATTGTAATTCTCCTTTCAGAATAACATTTTTCACTTTCATATTATAATCAACCATTACCAGGTCGGCACGCTTACCAACGGCGATTTCACCGCGGTCATAAAAGCCCACTGCTCTGGCCGGATTGTAGGAAGCAAACTGGAATACATTCACAATGGAGGCACCGGTATGCTTCATCATATTTCTGCAGGCAATATCCAAGGTCATCTTGGAGCCTGCAATCTCCCCGGTATGGTCAAAATTAATATCGTCTACATCCTCATATCCCGGCGGAATCGGTCCGTCACATGCATAAGCATCGGATATCAGGATAATTCTGTCATCGCCTTTTATTTTACGTACCAGGCGAAGCATGTACGGATCCACATGGATACCGCGGCTGTCGCAAATAAGCTCTGCGTAAATCTCGCGGTTGTAATTAACTGTTTCATCCACACATACGCCGCGGCACTCCGGATACATCGGGCGGTCGCCGGTGGCATTGGTGTGATGGGTACCGATGCACAGTCCGTAAGGCATAATCGCTTCAATCTGCTGCGGAGAAGCCTCACTGTGTGCTACGGAAAATACTGCTGACGGATTCTTTGCCTTTACATCCAGTACAAACTCCAGAATATTCTCGCGTTCCGGAGCCATAGCCCAGACTCTTGCCAGATCGTAAGCTGCATCAATCACCGGCTGATATCTGTCCTTGTCTACAGGACCCTGCCACGGATTGGACTCCTTATCACAACCAAACTTCGGATTTAAATAAGGCCCTTCCATGTACAGACCGCCGATATTGGCACATTCCTTTAACTGCATAGCCTCACGCAGCCTGCCAATCGCTTCCACATACTGCTCTGTATTCATGCTGAAATACAGGGCAGGCAATAGCGTGGTGGTGCCGTGCTTTAAATGATGCTGTGACGCGGTTACCGGATCATCCTGGAAAAATACCTTGCCGTCGGAATGAGTGTGAATATCTACAAAGCCCGGTCCCACATATGCACCCGCTGCATCAATGATTTCACAGCCTTCCGGAACAGGAGTCTTTCGCATTTCTCCAAAACCGGCAATCTTGCCGTCTTCTATAAAAAGCACTGCCTCCGGTATATAATGGTCTCTCATAACCAGTACTGCATTTATAACTGCAATCATAATCTTACCTCTTAACTGCTAAATAGGGGCCTCGAAGTCTTTCCTGCCGGTCCCGGCAAAAAAGCTCCGCCTATGTTAAATCATTACGCTAAATCTTTTATCAGTTCCTTACCGGCTTCCACAATCAGCTCCGCCACGCCTGCACGGAATCTGGAGCTTCCTGCTTCGTAACCGCCTTCGTCATAGGCATCCTTCATCGGGAAGTATCCCAGGGCTCCATTGGTACAGCAAGCAGGCATTACCATTGCAAACGCATCACTTTCCTTCAAGCCTCGGCCTATTCCCGTAAACGGCTCACCCGGAATACCTACCAATACTACTTCGCCTACCGCAAGACCGCTAAGCTTCATATCGAAATACTCCGGACCGTGCTCTAACCTGATTTTACGTGCAGCCTCTGCCACCTTGGTGGTAAGTAACATACCGCTATACGGAAGCTCATTATCTCTGCCTTCCCGATGAAGCTTATCAATATAATATGCCTCTTCCATTTCTTCCGGCGCCGGCATATTGGAAGGAATCTGAATCATTTTCTCCATATAATTTATGGAATCAACGTCTACATACTTCACCTTGTCATAAACCTGCATAACACCGCCAGCTACTACGCGTCCCATAAAGCGGGCGTGACCGTATCCTCTGGACACGTCATCAAAATCGTTAAAGGTATCATTTAAATAACCGCCTGTAGGATGTACATTTACATGATTCACATCTCCCTGGGCACCGTTTATGAAAATACACTTGGTATGATCAATAGCCTGCTCTACCGTTCTTCTGAGGAAGCCCGGCCAGTCACAGCTAATCTTGCAGCCGCCTACGGTATCCGGATGGTTACCAAAGTTTACCAATACGATACTGTCAGCACCCTCACGGTCGAAACGCACTACATTCACACGCTCATCCACTTCGCCAATAGGTGCCAGAATATCCGGATTATTCACACCCGGATTGGTTCTCACACTGCCATCCTTCATACGGAAACGGCGAATAAAAGCAATATTCGGTGCACTACCGATAGCCCAGCCCATTTTGGCAGGCTTTAAATCTGCCATGGCAAACTTTACTGCATCCACCAATTTACGGCGAAACATCTGATAATATTCATCCAACAGCTGATTCCCGGAATCCTTTTTAAGGAATGGACCTGTGTGGGTATGAGTGGTATGTATTATTATAGCATCTAACGGCAAACCTGTCATCTCAGAAATATATGCTCTGCAATCATCTCCGGCATCCTCATAAAGATATAACAAATCAGCACTGATAATCACTGCTTTTTTGTCCTCCAGTGCAACTGCCAGTACATTTAATTCCAAATCATCCAGCACTCCGTCTGCCAGACGTTCTTTATAATATCCTGCAATACCGATTCCCATCATAGGAGTGATATTGACTCTTGAAAATCCAGCTTGAAGTTTATTCATAGCGAAATCTCCTCTCGATAATCATATCACGGGCAAACTCATAATCCGCATTTGCCGCTCTCTTAACGGACATAAAATACCCATAAGCTTGCCTGTGTTCATTGTATCATACTTTCTTGAAATATTTTATAACCTCTGCTGTAACCAACTTCGTCAAGGTCTCAATATCCCCTGCAGGAATTGTGCCGTCTGCTCTCACACATCCGCCGGCCTTGCCGTCACTGCTAAAGAGCTGCATTTTCTTCATACTCTCCTGCTTAACAGCCTCAACTGCTGCCGGAATCAGGTCGATAAGTCCCTTGTCCATACTGGAGAATTTCTTGAATTCTGCCTCTACTGCTGCCACATTAATATCTGTAAAAATATTTACCTTGCTGATACCTTCTTTAATGGCCTGTCTGAAATCATTATCAGTAAGACCGGAACCGCCATGAAGCACCAATGGCACATCTACCGTATTGGCAATAGTGCGGATTCTGTTAAAATCAAGCTTCGGCGGAAGCTTGTAAGCACCATGGGCATTACCCACAGCAATAGCAAGTGCATCTACGCCGGTCTTCTCAACGTAATCCTTTGCCTGCTTCGGATCTGTAAAGAATTTGGACGGATCAGCCAGGTGAGAGCTGCCTTCTGCGCTGCCTTCATTGTCACCTACATGTCCCAGCTCGCCTTCAATGGTGGCACCGTAAGAATGGGCAATTTCTGCCATTTCCTTTACCTTACGTACATTCTCCTCATAGGAATCTGTGGAGCAATCGTACATAACTGAGGTAAATCCAAGCTCCAAGGCCTTCACACAGGTATCAAAATTCAAACCGTGGTCAAAATGAATAACCACCGGAACAGAAGCCTTCTTGGCCATCGGAACCAGATAATAGGAAACCTCCTCTAAAGGTCCATAAGGCAGTAACACCTCTGCAGTTCCCATAATAACAGGGGAACGGGTTGCTTCCGCGGCATTAATAATACCTCTGGCAAGCTCTAAATTTACAGCATTAAATAAGCCTACTGCATATTTGTTTTTCTTTGCCGGTCTTAAAACGTCATTTAAATTTGCTAACATATTCTGCCTCCCAATTATGCAATAGTCTCAACGGTCTTGTTGTAATGAGACTTCAATGCTGCAGTTGCAAGGGTATGTGAAAGTGCTGTCTCTTCAGGTGTGAAAAGTCCGAAAGGAACTTCTACACCGGAATATTCCAGCATAAATGCAGCAATCTGCTGCTGAATAGCATCTGTAAAGCCAAATTCAAAAATCGGACCTGTAATAGTCTTAATCATTGGCTTGTAGCCGATAATAATACGGTTCCAGCTCTGTTCCTTACCCCAGGAAGAAGTATAGTGGAATGCATTGGCATCATCACTGGAGAAACGTGCGCTGCAGTCCATACCGTAAATCTCAAAATACCAACGGTTGGTAGAGCCCGGCTCCATACGCTTGGTCTCGAAAGTAATCGGAATCTCATCTCCGTCAGCATTTACGGTAGTACAGAATAAAGTACAGTTATCAAAGGTATCGCATACTGCCATACCGCCCTTGCCGTCCGGACGTTCCTTTACGATATTGCTGAAATGAGCAGTTACGGTCTTTGGCTTAAAGCCAAGGCGGAACGGAACGTGCTGTGTATGGATACCAAGGTCGCCGAGACAGCCGTATTCACCGTTAAATTTCACCATACGCTTCCAGTTGATAGGCTTGTTTACATCCATATCGCTGCAATGGCAGAAACCACACTTGACTTCCAGAACTTTACCGAACTTGCCTTCTTTATACCAGTTAATCATGGTCTGCATAGCCGGATAATATGGGAACTCACTGCAGCAGCGAACGAAGGTATCCGGATTTTCTGCCAGAGCCTTTAATATATTTTCATTGGCCTGCTTGTCGATACCAAAAGGCTTTTCACCGAGAAGAGCCTTGCCGCTTTTGATAATATCAATATAGAACTGCTCATGCAGATTGTGAGGTACTGCACAGTAAATCGCGTCGATATCTTCTTTATCCAAAAGCTCCTTATAATCAGAAACAGCATACTTAATCTCAGGGAAATTCTTCTGAAACCACTCCATTTCCTTTGGAACAACAGAGCAGATACCTACGATTTCCGGTCTCGGTACATCCTCTGTCAAATGACACCAGCGTGCGGCAGCAGAAGCAAATTCTCTTGCCATAAGTCCGCAGCCGATAAGACCAAATTTTACAGTTTTCATAGTGTTATCCTTTCATCCTTAAAAACTAAAAAGAATTTTAAAACTAATGTAACTATTCAGAGCCAAACTCGAAAATGCCATGCATTTTCGAGTTGTGACTTGTCGCCAAAGAAATTTATACATAAATGCATTCGCACAAGCAAGCTTGGCTCATTGCTTTAATATAAATTGCCTTGGCTCTGAATAGTTACAAATTAATAACCGAAATGCTTCTCAGTTTCAGCAACAGCTTCTTCAATAATATCAAGACCCTTAAGCGCAGCAGCGTCGTCCAGAATCATTGGAGGAGACATACGTAAGATGTGACCTGAAGGAACCCAAGCCAGACCCTTTTCAAATGCTTTCTGGTAAATCATGGTACCAGCCTCTGCAAATGGCTCCTTAGTCTCACGATCCTTAACAACTTCGATAGCCTGGAGACAGCCGATAGCACGTACATCACCGATGATTGGATGAGCAGCCTTCATCTGTTCCATTCTTGCAAGCATAATCTCGCCAAGGTGTGCAGAACGCTCATTTAAGTTTTCTTCTTCAATAACCTTGATAGACTCAAGAGCAGCGATACAAGCCATTGGGTTGCCGCCGTAGCTGGAAGAAGCAGAAATCTTCTCAATTGCAGGAGCAAGGTCCTTAGATACTGCCAAAGCTGTTACAGGGAAGCCGTTACCAAAGCCCTTACCAAGTGTGGTAATATCAGCTGTAACATCCCAGTGATCCATAGCAAGATACTTACCGGTTCTTGCCATACAGTTAAGAACTTCATCTGCAAAGAGTAAGATGCCTCTCTTATTGCACAGCTCACGAAGAGCAGGAATGAAGTCTGCAGGAGGAATGATGGAACCGCCCCAGCCCTGAACAGGCTCTAATACGATAGCTGCAACATTCTTACCGCCGTTAGCGCATGCATTGTCTAACATACCTTCGATCATATGGATGTAAGGTGAAGAATCCTTCCAAGCTTCTTCCTCTGATCTGCCGAAGAAGTCACGGTATGGATTCGGTCTAGGAACTAACATAAAGCCAGGAGCTCTCATGTGAGTATCAGTACCAACAACTGCAAGAGAGTTAGCACCGTAAGTCTTACCATGGAAATCTCTGAAGAAAGAAATAAATTCCTGCTTGCCTGTAGCTGCACGTGCACAACGTAAACCTGCTTCTACAGCAGTTGTACCGGAATCATAGAACTGGAAGCCGCCGAAACGACCGCCTGTGATTTCATGCATCTTCTCTACTAATTCCATCTTTACCTTTGTAGTAAAGTCGTGGCAGTTCATCAGCTTCTTTGCCTGTTCAGCAACAGCTTCGCTGATCTTTGGATGGCAATGTCCAAGACCGGTTACATAAATACCGGAAGAAAAATCAAGATATGTATTGCCATCAACGTCTGTAAGTGTATAACCGTAACCGGATTCAAAAGATACCGGGAAGAGCTTTACCTGACTGGAATAGCCCTTCATATGCTTAGCACATCTCTCATGATACTCAATAGATTTAGGACCCGGTACTGTAGCAGTCACCATGTTTGGTACTTTGCTAAGATCCATAGTTGCCCAATTTTTGCTCATACTAAAATCCTCTTTTCATTGTATTTCATATTGGCTTTTAAAAACTTTCGCCAAATTATGATTTATTACCATTATATAACAAATCAGAAATAAGTCAATAAATATTTGATAAATATTGAAGTGTTGTTATTAATATTTTCGCCTGCTGTTATCTGCCTTTTCATCTACCGACACATGCATGAAGCGGAGTCAGCTTTCTGGCTGCAATCCCCCATACCACTTACTGTCAGAACCGTTCTCATAGCACTTTACTTCAAACTGCTCCACATAATCCAGATGACGCAGTTTCCACCTGATATGCTCTGCATCTCCTACGTAATCCATGCCCGGCTCCCAGCCCAGTCTGGAGTCCTTTTCCACAAGCGGAATGGCACGCTCTGCATTTGCTCTCTCCGCATGAATCAGGCGTTTAATCTCTTGCAGCAGTTCCAATACTTTGTCACGGTCCTGCTCAGCCCTAAGCCTGGAAACAGCCACATACCATTCCTTTGCATGAATACCTGTTATAATATAGGTACACATATATTCTCCTAAGTTCAGCAGATAAGAAAGCTCTTCATTGGGGTCTGCAATCTGTTTTAAGATTTCCACGCCCCTCTCCATGCAGTCAAGCATCTTGCCCAGGGCAGATAGCTCGCCCTTCACCCTGAGTGACGGAAGCATCCCTCTTCCGCAAGGAAGGTTACTGGTCGGATTGTAATCTGCCGGATAGCTTACTTCCAGAATGCGTGTACCGAAATGTGCATGCTTTTCAGAAGGCGGCTTGATTTCTTTAATCAGGCAGAATGGATACGAAGGACCCACTCTGAAGGCGCCGTACTGGTCCGCATCTCCCGGTGTATAATAGCGGATTGCCTCACTCCAAAGCTTCAGTGCCTGACAGATTTTGTCTGTCATCTGCGCGATATTCTGTGCATTGTCTTGTACAACATCCTTTACATTATCCCGGACAGTATCTTTTGCATGGTTCTGTGTAACACCCTTTGCATTGTCCTGTGCTGCAGCCTTTGCATGGTCTCCTGTATTCTCCTCTGCAGCAGATACAAAACGGGCACGTACTACATCCTTCAAACAAGCTTCCATATCCGTATTTTCTGCAATAAAACACTGCTTTGCCAAATCACTGATAAAGGATGGCCAGAAGCCGTAGTGATGGGCATCCATCAAACCGCAGAGCCCGTATTTTGCATTGGCCTCTCTCAATCCCTTATACCGCTCCATCCACTGATAAGGCATCGGCTGGTACGGAATGGTTCCCATATCCCAGGTAAGTCCACCTGTATTGGCCATGGCATAAAGACGAATTCCTCTTTCTGCTGCAGCCTTTGCTTCTGTTACAAAATAGTTTCCCGGTCCCGGATATGCCAGCGAATAATCCGCGCAGGTCTGCATACAGCCTTCCAGTTCCCAGGAATCAAACATTTCATAGGTTGCCTGCAGCGTAATATCTGTAGGCAGGCTCTTGATTAATTTCACGCGCTCCTCTTCTGCCACATAGCCCCAGTTATAAGTCCAAAATACAATATCCGCGTCTTCTTTATATTTACGGACTGCCTTTTTCACGCACTCCAGCCACTGCGGATAATCATAGCAAGGCCACCAGCCCGGCTTAGGCTTGCCGTACGGGATGCCGTCTGCGGAAGCCGCTGTATTGGCCGGCGTCACATGGGGGTCATGACTCGGAAAGCCCACAGACTCACCTACTAAAGTGATTCCCTTAAGTCCCGGACATTCTTTAAAAAGAGTCCCGTACAGTTTGTCATAAAATTCCTGAGCGCCCTCTTCTTCCGGATGCATCTCACTCTTTAAATAACTGTATGCATATACATCGATACCGTACTTGGCAGCACGGCCGATTAATTCATTAAAATCAAAAAAACCGGAAGGAGTCGTATTCACTCCCTTGACAAACACCAAAATGGCGTCCATGCCGGAGTGGGCAATTGCCGCAAGATGTTCGTTCGGATACTGATCCAGGCCGTATCCCGAATGCACCATACGTGGTGAAAATAAAAAGGTATGCCGGATTTCATCCTTTGCAAGAATCGGCGCCTTTTTGACATTCATCTTATCTTCCAGACAATATAATGCCTGAGCAAGCCCGCGCTCATTTCGTCCGGTAATTACCACGTTATCTTCTATGCGAATTACATAATCTTCTTTTTGAGAGGCATCCACCAAAAGCTCAATCACCTTGGATGCGGCACGCTCTGCCTGATTCGTAATAAGCACCGATACCTTCATAGAAGTAAAAAGGTAATCCTGAAAATCCTTGGCTGCGGTATAGGACACCTCCGTATAATCGGCAGGCAGATTTATGCTCCAGCCTGTTGCTATTTCCAGCTCCTCTTCCTTTGCAACGACCCTGTAATCCCGCAAGTTACTGCGGTGCAATACTCGTAATCTGTCACGGAATTCGTATTTTCTTTCCTTCTTGAGCATAACCTTCCTCCTCTTACTGCCCCAGCACTTCTAAAGACATCTCGTACAGTGCGCAGAAGCGGCGGTATTTACGCTCTATTTCTTCACTGTAATGAGGTTCAAACCTTTGTTTCATTTTGATATTCTTTGCCGCCGTTTCCAAGTCAGGAATTACACCGTCAGCAACTGCAGCTATCATCGCCGCACCCAGACAGGCCGCTTCCTTTTCTTCCGGTATCAAAATCGGAAGTCCGGTAATATCCGCCTGAAGCTGACACCAGATAGCGCTCTTGGCACCTCCTCCGGTAGCAATAATGGACTGTAAGCGGGTGCCTTTCTCGGTAATTGCTTCACAATTCTTCCTAAGGACAAAGGCCACACCTTCCATCACGGCGTAGGCCATATCATACGCATCATGCTCCTGTCTCAATCCCCAGAATACGCCGGTGGCGTCTGCATCAAATTCCGGTGCATTGGTGCCTACTAAATATGGCAGAAAAATCAGCTTATTGCGCTTTCTCATGGAAAGCACCTCATTTAATTTATCATAATCCACCTGCGGCATACAGGTCTTACGGAACCACTCCAGACTTACGCCTCCGCTTTCTGCTGTGGGCAGCATAATATGAGTATCCGGTCTGAACCCGTAATGCATGGCAATGCCGGTATTGTGAGCCACCGGCTCCTCTGCCATGGCAGCCATAGCCATAACAGTGCCGGTAGAGAGGGTAATGCCGCCGGGTGCGATATTACCGGTTCCAATCATACCTGTAAAATGGTCCAGCGTACCAATATTAATATCCGGCTCTTGTTCCAGTCCCAACACGTCTGCCAGCTCCTTCTTTAACTTACCGGCTACTGTACATGGCTCCGCAAGAGGCGGCAGCTGTGCCTCACTTACCCCTATAGCATCCAGCATTTTCTTCCAGTAGCATTTGCGGTAAATATCAAAGTAAAAGGAAAAAGTAGCTATGGACATATCGGATAGCATCACACCGCTTAAATAATAAACCACATAATCCTTTAACAGCATATATGTGGCTGCCTGCCTATAAATATCCGGCTGGTTATTCTTAAGCCACAAAATCTTGGTGGCCGGCCAGGTAGGAAGCACTGCCTGCTGCCCTGTCACTTCCTCACACTCTTCCTTTGTAAACTGCTCTGCCAAAACGGCACATTCTTCTACAGAACGCTCGTCCATCCAGGAAATAGCATTCATAAGCGGCTTTCCAAACCGGTCCAGCACCACCAAAGACTCCGCCTGCCCCGTAAAAGCGATGTGCTTTACCGTACGGACACTATTCTCCTTCAGCATCTGAGCCAGCAATTCTACTAATCTATTACAGTACTCTTCTGTATCAAACTCTATAAATCCGTTATCACGTATGTACTCCACCGGCCTTGACTGACGGTCAATCAGATTCAGCTTACCGTCATACAATGCAGCCTTTATATTCGTACTCCCAAGATCAACTCCGATATACATTTCTCCCGAATCCTTTCTTCTTGCTTGCCGGATGTGCAAGCAAATACTTAATACATTTATTTTATTACCGAGCCCTTTTATTGTCAAGAAAAACAGAAATTTTTATTAATTCATTCGCAAGCAAACATTTGTAATTCGAAATAAAACGAAAGTTCCGTTTTTGACAATTAACGCTAATTACAGACATATTATAAAAAAACATTATTAAAACCACAGTTTTCTTAAATTTAGCTGGCATTTATTGGGAACTTGTGCTATAATCGAAACAACTATCGTAAAAGAGGTTTTGATTATGGATATTTTTGAAAGAAAACAGAAGATACTGGAGATTTTAAACCGTGAGGGTAAGGTCAGAGTAAATGAATTAAGCGCCTTGTTTGATATTTCCGACGTAACCATCCGTATGGATTTAGCTGACTTAGAAGCCAAGGGCATGCTTTCCCGTGTACACGGCGGTGCGGTAAGCTCTTATAAGACCTACTATAATATGGACATGCAGCAGCGTCTTTCCGCAAACCAGCCTCAAAAACAGGCTATTGCCCGGAAAATCGTAGACATGATTGATGACAATGACACGATTATGCTGAATGCAGGCACTACCACCCTTACACTGTTCCGTATGCTTCCGCCTAAAATTAACCTGTGTATCGTGACCAATTCTATTGCCATTGCTTTAGAGGCAGGCTCTAATCCGAATTTCAATGTAGTGCTTCTGGGCGGTTTCACCAATGCCAAGCACCAGTTTACCTACGGAGATGATGCCATTACCCAGTTGGAGAAATATCATGCTGACAAGCTGATTTTGTCCGTAGACGGTATTTCTTTGGATAACGGACTGACCACCTTCTACAGTCAGGAAGTAGAGTTGGCCCGTATGATGCTGTCAAGAGCTGCCACCAAGATTATTGCAGCAGACTCCACCAAGTTGGGACGCACAGCATTTGCCAAGATTTCTGATGTCAGTGCGGCAGATTATATTATTACCAACCAACATCCTTCTACTACCGAGGATGTGGAGCTCTTAAAAAGCAACGTACAGAATTTCATTACTGTTTAAAGTAAAGCCATCCGTTCTGCGGATGGCTTTCACCTATTTGCTCACAGGTGTCTTGATGCTCTCTTTTGTTCGCAATATCCAATCGTAAGCAGTGGGACAATTTGTTCCCACCATATATTCTGTATTTTCCCTCATTTCCTTTGCTGTTCGGTTCACCATATCGAAAATGTCGCAGCAGATAATATGGCTATTGCCCAGTTTTACCCTTTTGGCGATACCTTCTGCCTCCAGCACTTCAAAAAAAGCCTCGGAATCATAAAAGGGCCAGAATCTGGTAACCTGAAGTTGTCCTGCAGGTACCGGATAATGGGCAAGCTCTGCCTTGCAGGCCTGACGCACTTCTTCGTCTTCTATCATGGCAAGCAATTCCTCAACATAACTGTATTCCACCAGATGCTTATAGGTATTGTACATCATGGAAACACCCCAAAACAGCACATACGCGCGCCTTCCGTATCTTTCACGGCTTTCGTATATCTTTTGCCACGGAGAATAATGCGAAAAACAATAATCTCCGAAAATCCCGTATCTCTCTCCCCTGTCATGAGGACCTGAAACAATGTCCTCTGCATCCTTGCCTCTGGCAGCCACAGAATGAGTGGCATTATTGCTCCTTAAACTTCCCGGCTGCTTTCTGAAAGTTTCGCTGATCAGACCCACGTCGCTGGGACGATCCATATGCCAATCCTCAAAAACCGTTCTCCAATTTTTTTGTGACAAAGTCGGAAACACAACAGTTCCCTCAGGCACAGTTTTCTCCAGAGCTTCAATAACACCCTGGGCGCCGCCTTCGGTAGTGCCCGGTGCTTTCAGCGAAGAATGTACCAATATAATCGCATCCTTGGGTATTACAAGCGAGTCGAGTACCTCCCTCATCTGTTTTTTTGTAACTTCAAACATCATCCCGTTCCTCTTTCCCGAATTTGTATATACTACATATTCACTGCGGTCTGTATATCAGATTACGACTTCCCCCTGTCATTTTTACAGTTTCAGAAGTCGCATCGCATTTTCATGCGTAATCTTGTTATATGCAGCTTTTGAGATAACTCCTGTATCCTTCCATTTCTTAAGTGTGTCAATAAGCGGAATTTTCTGGCCGGGTGCACAGGTATCCGTTCCGAAATACATTCTGTCTTCAAATTCCTTAATAAACTCAGAAATATAATCCACATCTCTTACCATTGCATTGTACGCAGTGCCGTCAGAAAGGTCACAGTGCAGGTTTGGATAGCGACGAAGAAGCTTTGCAACAACCCCCTCCTCTTTTATCTTTTGTCCCCTGTTAGGTAACGTTAGTTTCACCTGGCCCTCATCCAGAAATCTAAATGGCACACCTCTTTCTCCCGGGGTTTCTAACTTGGCTATTTCTGCCCAGAACACAGGACCATGGCCGAAAATAATCAGGTTCGGAAACCGGCGCAGTGAAAGTTCAAGCTGAGGCAGTCCCGGGTCATCATAAAGACCGAAGTCGCCGTCCAACTGGTCAGAACCGTCCGGAGTTACTGAAAATCCAACCTTCTCCGCAGCTCTGAACAGATTTTGCACCTTTGGGTCATCCATTCTCATATTGGGCATTACTTCGCCGACACCTTTGCAACCTTTTTCCTTATAATATTCCATAAGATCTTCAAATCTGGCCATGGGTGAATTTGAGAGGGAACGCGGGTCTATATTGCAAAAAGGAATAATTCTGTCAGGATATTCCTTCGCCATATCAATGATATCGTCCGTACTTTGCGGGATATAAATTTCCGGACTGACAATAGGCATTACAACGCTCATATCAATACCCAGACGTTCCTGTTCCTTTAACAGTTCCGGCAAAGTACAAAAAGGGGTAACAAAAGGCATCTTTACTCTGTATGCATGTGTATGAATATCAATAAGCATAGGCGTATCCTCCGAAAAAACTTTTCTTTGATTATACACCAGCAGTCCCTAAATGTCATTGCACTTTATTTTATTTTTTTTGCACTATGTTTTTATAATACCCATTCCAAAACCCTGTACAAAAGCAAAAGCTGATATCTCACAGTACGCTCCATGAAACATCAGCTTGCTTTGCTGAAAAAAATTATAAATCTAAAATAGTTTTTTCTCCGTATACGCTCATCCAGTCCTTGTCAAAACCTGCAACAGCAGCATCCGTCATAGGATGTGAAATTACGGTTTTTAAAATATCCGCAGCCACGGTTACACTGTGGCAGCCTGCAGATGCACACTTATGTACCTGTTCTGCATTTTTAAAGCTGGCAGCCAGAACTTTACAGTCAGAGCCATACAGCTCTAATTGATTCACGATTTCCGCAACCACCTCTGTACCGTCGCCCAAAATATTATCCAGTCTGTTTACATACGGTGCTACAAAGCTAGCCCCTGCCATTGCTGCAATAAGGGCCTGAGCCGGCGTGAAAATTGCTGTCATGGTAACGCCGATGCCTAACTTCTTTAATTCCATGGTTGCCTTTAATCCTTCTTCACCGATAGGAATTTTTACATAAAAATCACCTTTCAGTGCTTCCTTTAAAAGCTTTGCTTCTTCCACGATCCTCTCAGCCTTTTTCTGGGTAGTCTGCACATGAAGCATTTTCTCTTCACCGATTATGCTTCTGATTTCCTTCACCAGCTTCCAGAAATCTGTTTTTTCCTTCGCAATGATGGAAGGATTCGTAGTAACACCTGCAAGAGGATAAAACTCATTGCAGTGCTTGATGGCCTCTAAATCAGCGGTATCTAAAATATATAACATAATGTTGCTCCATTCCACCGCGTTCCTGCGGTACAAATTATAATGAATTTTCTCACTATATTTCTCTATCCGGCTTATATGCTCCGGATTATCTCTGTTGCTGTAATGTATAGTGCACGCTGTAAGCCTTTTCTTCCTCTGTGTACTTACGCAATGTATCAATTACTTCACCGTTTTTCCACTTTCTGTCGCCTACATCCTCTGTAGTACCCATAACCGTCACATTTAACTGTCTGCGGCGTGCACGTACATGATCCCAGTCAATAAAGTAAACATGTGCAAACTCTCCGCCGTCTAATTCCCCGTCCTTGATTGTCATCACTTCACTTCTGCCAAAGAAAGCACTGCGAAGGTGACCGTCTGTATTCATACTGGTGTAATCCCCCGGCTCATTTACATAACGGCCAAACTGCGCATGAATCGGACCCGGATGACGGTACTGACCTTCTTCTGCGAAGTCCGGAATCATCTTTCTCATAATGTCTAATAAATCATGCTGTAAATACTCCAGGTCAAAGGAATCAATATCGTGGGAACATTCCTGTACCATAACAGAACAGGTTGTATGATGGGAAGCAATGGTAACGGTACCGTTCTTCACACCGGATGCCTTTACGATTTCAATAACCTCTTTGGATACGTCATGGAAGGTCGGTATCCAGCCTCTTGACTGCAATTCTAATTCTTTCTGATAAATTTTAAATTCCATAATTTAGTCCTCTTTTCTGTTATTTTCACGTGCCAGCGGAAGCAGGCGGTCAGCAGTCCGGAGTAACATATATTTCGGCACAGGGCCCTTGAAAAACGTCAGTCCTTAGTGAAGCAAGGCGCGGGCCGCCGCAGCTGAGCTTAGTACTGCTACGTTTTTCATGGAGCGGGAGCGCGCC
>JAFTXF010000133.1 GCA_017461685.1 Lachnospiraceae bacterium | reverse complement strand
AGAGAGTCTGCCGATCCCCCAAACAAGCAATAATACAATAAGAATACCCGGCAAAACGTACATGGCAATTTTTTTGACATTCACATAAATCGGAGAAGGCTCCTTGGTGGAAATCGGCATCGTTTCCTCTATATGTTCCAGTTCGCCGATATCATCCTGAAGAGAACCGCTGATGGCAGATACATAAATCTGTGCAGAACCGATATTGTGGGTTCCGTATTGATAATGAGCAGTAGCCATACAGTTTTCTTCCGCGGTAGCCATTGTAATGTAGGAGGTAACATCCGAAAAGCTTGCAGTTTTTGGCAATACGACAAAGGAGCTTCGGTCCATATTTAATAATGGAGAGGAGTCACCCAAAACGTCTGTTACGTCCATACCGTAGGAAGAATCAGAGGACACATAGGTCTGGTCGTTTTCATAAATATTGGCAGTAGTAAAATTACTGAATCCAAAGTCAAACAGTGTAACCGTGTCTTCGTACTGGCCGGGTCTCTGGGCATTCATAACGACGCAAATCAGCTTGAGGCCATCCTTCTGGGCACAGCTGACCAGGGTCTGTCCTGCCTGGTCGGTATAGCCGGTCTTGGAACCCACTAAATATTCGTATTCATAGGCTCTGGTAGCAAGCAGCTGATTGGTGTTAATCTCCCAAATCGCTTTGGGCTGTCCGTCAGTAGGACCGTGCTTAAAGGACCGTTCTCTTGCCAGGCTGCACAGTAAATCAACATCGAAAAAGGCTCGTCCGATTTGCGCCATATCGTAGGCAGTGGTAAGATGCTCCGGGTCATGGTAGCCGTGGGCATTTACGAAATGGGTATTTAAACAGCCCAGTTCAGCAGCCCGTTCATTCATGATATCGGCAAAATCCTCTAAATTGCCCGCAATATGTTCAGCCACACCTGCGGCTACGTCATTGGCAGACATAATTAAAATGGCTGCCAGACAGTCCTCCATGCTCATATAATTATCCTTATCCACCCAGATACGGCTGGAATCGGCTGGAATGGTGTCAAGAGCTTCCTGGCTAAAGACAACCTGCTCGTCCAGTTCACAGGTTTCATAGGCAATCAGGGTAGTTAAAATCTTAGTAATACTGGCGGGATACATCTGCTTGTGTGCATTCTTTTCATAAAGAATGGTACCGGTCTCCGCCTCGATTAATATGGCTGTCTCGCTGGATACGGCAGGGGCACCGGGCCAATTGGCATCTAACGCAGAGCTGGTTACAGCCTCCGATACATGGCTGGCCTGAACGGGAACTGACAGCCCGCAAAAACCTGTGACAGCAATCAGTAAGGCGGCAGTGCCTTTGCAAATATTCGATAAACATTTGGATGAAAATGATAATATGTGCATAAGATTCTCCTTCATATATAAACCCACTATTTATCATACACTAAAACAAGGAAAAACCAAAGTGTTTTTGAAAAATAAACGAAAAATTTAGAATATCTTAAAAAATAATACTTCCATTATATCTTAAAATAGGGTAAAATTAATAAGTCTGACAAACGCAGAAAATAAGTGTGCTTCAAGCAGACATATATAGATATAACATATATAAATATATGGTGGAAGCATCAGGAGATACTTTATGAGATTAAGAAATATTACAGGAGCAAGAGACGTCATTGCCGGCAGCGAATATGTGGTACATGAGCCGCAGCAGATGAAGGGCAGCTGGAAGAGCCTTTTTGAGGCACCGGGTGAGCTTCATATCGAAGTAGGCATGGGCAAGGGCCGTTTTTTGCATGAGATGGCGAAGCTGCATCCGGAGATTTGTTATGTGGGTATTGAGATGTACAGCAGTGTACTGCTGCGTGCCTTGCAGAAGATGGAGACAGACCCGTTACCGAATCTGAAATTTATTTGCGAAGATGCCCGTTTGTTACCGGAGATTTTTGACCAGGGCGAGGTGGATCATATTTATCTGAATTTTTCAGACCCGTGGCCTAAGGACAGGCATGCCAAGCGCAGGCTTCCAAGCCGTCAGTTCCTGGCTAAGTTTGACCAGATTTTAAAACCGGAAGGCCGCATCAGCTTTAAGACGGACAACCGCGACTTGTTTGATTTTGCGGTGGAGGAGTTGGAACCGGCGGGCTGGAAGGCAGAGGTCATTACCTATGACCTGCATGCGGATGAAGTGCTTTGCGCGGGCAATATTATGACAGAGTACGAGGTGAAATTTTCAGCAAAAGGCAATCCTATTTGCAAATATATTATTTACAGGTAGGCATACTATAATATATCACATTAGGGATTTGCCAAACTCAAATGGTATTTGACTGAGCAATATATGTTCTGCTTCACGGACGCTCTCGCTCCATGAAAATGCGTAGCGTGCATTGAACACTTAGTGAGCACATGGTGCGAACTTAGTGAGAAAGCATGCCTTGTGCTGTACTAAGCTCAGACTGCGGCTATCGCCTTGCTTCGCTAAGGACCGACGCTTTTCAAGGCCCTTCAGCTAGAACATATATTGTTCAGGCAAAAAACATTTGAGCCTTGCAAACACCTAATATATCACATATAAGAGCGGGGCATAGTACTCCCCGGAGAATATAGGAGGTTTTTATGGAATACGTATTTGACAGCAGCAATTTTGAAGCAGAGGTATTAAATAGTGATGTACCTGTTTTGGTAGATTTTTACGCAGACTGGTGCGGTCCTTGTAAGATGATGGCACCGATTGTGCATCAACTTGCAGATGCATATGCCGGCCAGATGAAAATCGGCAAGTTAAATGTGGACAATTGCCTGGATATCGCACAGAAATATCGCGTTATGAGCATTCCGACTTTTATTTTCTTTAAAAACGGACAGGCTGTAGAGACAGCTGTAGGCGGTATGAGCAAGGCAGAACTGGAGAATAAGATTAAAAATATGATTGGTTAGGAAGCTTGCTTCCTAACCTTTTCATTTACAGTTTGTGTTCAAGAATTGGAGCTGCCTGCGACAATGTTGGTGGCCCAGTTGCATTTTTTCAGTAAAAGGAAGGCCACAGTGGCTTTGATGAACTCGGCACCCTGAACCAGTAAGTACATCAGCACCGGATGAATGTCCGTGAAATGTCCCAGAAAAAAAGCCAAAGGGATCATGACCAGCCAGGTGTAGCCACTGTCAAAAAAGAAAGAGATGCCGGTTTTTCCGCCGGTACGCAGGGTGTAATAGGCGCAGTGTACAAAGGTATAAAAGGGCATGGTTGCTGCAACGATCCATAGAAACTGAGTAGCCATGAAACGAACCGTCTCGGTAGTATTATAAACAGAGGCAGGAAGGGGGCGGCGATGGTCAGAAAAATGCCGCTTAATATACTGATCAGCAAATCGAAGGCAATCATCTGCGTATTGCACTTTTTGGCTTCTTCGATTTCGCCGGCACCCAGCTTTTGGCCTACAACGATGGCGATGGAGCATCCCAGCGCAAAATATATGACACTAAAAAGATTATTAATTGTGGAGGCAATATTTTGGGCAGCGACCACGTCCAGACCACGCATAGAATAACACTGTCCGACGGTGGCGATACCGGCCGCCCACAACAATTCGTTGAGCATCAAAGGCATGCCTTTCACAAGGATGTTGCGTATGAGTTTGGTGGGAATCGTGACTTTTCGATAAAGTCCCTGTAGGAAGGTGTACTCTTTAACGCGCAGGTGAGCGGAGATGAGCAGGATGCCCATTTCTGCAAAACGGGAGATGACGGTGGCGATGGCGGCGCCGGCCACACCCATGGCCGGAAGGCCGAATTTGCCGAAGATCAGCGCATAGTCAAGAATCAGGTTCACAAATAAAGCACAGGCACTGGCTTTCATGGGGAGGACGGTTTCACCGGTCTCTCGCAAACTGGAGGCGTAGCACTGGGAAATGGCAAAAGGAATCAGGCCTATCAGCATAATGCGCAGGTAGGTTTTGGCATATACTAAAGTGGCGGCGGCACTTTGAGTGGTTTCATTTAGATACAGGCTGATCAGTGAAGTGTCCAGTGTCAGAAATACGGCGAGGGCAGCAGTCAGAGCCACGGCAATAATCCATAATTTAGCCCGGATAGTGTGGCGCACACCGTCCATGTCTCCTTTTCCATAGTACTGGGCGGTGAAAATACCGGCACCGGATACACCGCCGGAAATCAGAAGATTAAAAACCAACAGCAGTTGATTGATAATGGCTACGCCGGACATGGGTTCAGTGCCGATCTGCCCCACCATGATATTGTCCAGCAGATTAATAAAGTTGGTCAGTCCATTCTGTATAACAACGGGAATGGTTACGGTCAGGACCATGCGGTAGAAGTCTTTTGTTCCGATAAATTTATGTTTCATCATTTTGAGGTTCCTTTCGTACATAGATGTAATTCACACAGGGCTCAGTCAGTTCCCTGTCAGAAAAGCGTTCATCTCGGTCATTTTGCCTGATGAATTCCCGTGGGGTGCAGTCCATGATTTGCTTGAAGACCCTGTTAAAGCTGCAAATACTCCCAAAGCCGGCCTGATAAGCGGCTTCGGTGATGGGAACGCCCTGACACAAAAGGGCGCAGGCACTGCAAATGCGTAGGTTCTGAACATAACTATGAAAGGTTACGTCGGACTGTTCAACAAAGATTCGGCTCAGACTGTCGGGCCGAATACCTAGCTGTTTGGCAACAGTCTTCAGTGAAAGGGTCTCCGGCGGCGTTTTGGTAATGATATCCAGTGCCTGCAGGAGAAGGTCGCTGTGCTTTTTGCGGGGCGTCTCCTCAAAGGAACATCCCTGTAAAAAAGCATGGCACAGGGGCATGAGGATTGCCTGCAAATGAGAGGTGTCGAGCCCCTGATAGACCTGTGTTTCCGGGGGAATCAGGGACAAAAGATAGGCGTAGGTTTTGTCAGGCAGGGAGATCATGCGGTCCTGGGCGTCATGAGTTTCCAACCACTTCCAGAAAATTTCGTGGAGGTCTGGGGAAAATTCCAGGACAATGCACTTGTTGGGCTGATCTGATTGGAAGGAATGGGGATCAAAGGGCTCTGCAAAAACAGCGGAACCCGCGGGAATATGATATTCCCGGCCTTTAATATTCATTTTCAGCAAGCCATCGGTGACGATAATAATCTCCATGGTCTTTTGAATGTGCATGGGACAGACAATATCGGAGATCCACCGGGTCCGGTGATAACATGCGTTGAGCAAAACGGTATATTTCATTACACACCTCCTTTGAGGAAGATTCTTTTACTATTGTATAGTGTTTTTTTATCAGAAACAAATAAAAAGGCCGGATTTTATAATCAAAATTCGGCCCGTAAAATAAATATATGGACTATTTATACACGCTCCGGAATTCCCGGGGCGTCATCTTCATCTCCCGCTTGAACACCTCATTAAAAAATTTAATATTGGTGTAACCAACCAGGGTGGCAATCTCAGCCACCTTTTTGGAAGTGTTAATCAAAAGGCGGCAGCTTTCTTTGATGCGTACAGATTGTGTGTATTCCTGAAAGGTCATGCCCATCTCTGACTTAAAGAGTGCACTGACATGAGCCAGTGAGTAGTTGTATTTGCCTGAAATTTCTTGAAGGGAGATTTTATCGGCATAATTTTTATCTACGTAATCTGCAATAAAACGTACCATTTCATTGCCGGTATCGGAACTGCCCGGCAACTTGATCTGGCGCATAATATGGATCAGAATCAGTATGAGATAGCTGCGAATAGTCTCAAGATAACCAATGGGCTTACGGGAATATTCGGCATATACTTCCTGAAACAAAGCCCCAATATGACCATTATCATCATGATAGATAAAATTGGTTGGATGATCTTTCAACTGATAAAAGTCCAGCTTAATAAGGTAGTGCTTAACTACTTCGGACAACTGCTCGCAGCCAGCCAGAGTCTCATCGATCAAAGAAGGCAAAAATAAGCAGTTCATAACAGTAAAAGGAGTTGTTCCGATTTGCTGATATTTGTGGTATTTATGATAGTCAATTATGAAAAAGTCACCTTTGGAAATCACGGTAGAGTGTTCTTCGGCAGTATGCTTGGCGCTTCCGTCCAGAACGTAGGTCAATTCCAGAAATTCATGATTGTGATATCGTACCTTTGGTTTATCGTGAATTTCTACTAAAATCTTTTGTGCATTTACAAAATCATTGTATTCTTTCAGTGTCATAAATTCACCCCTAATTATTGCGAAATATGGTGGTTGATTCTAATATAGCACCGGATTTATAATAATGTCAATAGATGTATTGGAGGTTGTGAACGTGGAAATCTTAAAATGTAAAACCAATCATATAATAAATCCCCTTGGATTTGCAATGGAAAATGCGGTTGTGTCCTGGATCGCAGACAGTGATCGGTCCATAAAACAGGTACGGGCACAGGTACAGGTGGCGTTGAACAAGGAAATGAAAGAGCTTATTTACGTCAGTGACCCGTCTGAAAATCCGGACAGTACCGGTGTAAAGCTCCCTATAGCGCTAAAACCTCGTACAGCATATTACTGGACGGTAGAGGTATGGGGAGATGCCGGAGATTCTGCCAAATCAGAAGTCAATTATTTTGAGACAGGTAAGAGAGAAGAAGAGCTTCTCGGTGAATGGATCACTACCCCTTGGGAGGACCCAAAAATCAGCCCGTATATCAGAAAGGCCTTCCAACTTGACAAAAAGATAGAGAAAGCAAGACTTTACATAACAGGACTTGGCTTGTACTGGCTGGAGGTCAATGGCAAAAGAGTAGGTGAAGACTTTTTTGCACCGGGATGTACCGGAGTTGACCGTCTGGTACAGATTTATACCTATGATTTGACCGATATGCTGTCCGCAGGAGACAATGCTCTTGGTCTTATGATGGGTAATGGCTGGGCGAAAGGCAAATTTGGTGCATCAGGTGCTTTGCATACAGAGCCTTATATGGATGATTATGTATTGAAGGCAGAGCTGCGTCTGATGTATGAGGATGGCACAGAGGAGATCATACTGACAGATGATTCCTGGAAATGTACACCTTCTCCTATTCTTGAGGACAGTATTTATGATGGAGAGGTGTTTGACCAGCGAAAGGTAATAAAGGATTGGTCCGAGGCTTCTTATTGTGACAAGGATTGGGATCATATGACAGTGATAGAGGATATAAAGGTAAATGTACCTACACATCCGTATTTGGGCAAATTAGAAGACAGACTTTCTCTCCCTGTTGTAGTAAAAGAAAAGGTAAAACCGGTTGCTTTTATTCATACCCCTGCAGGAGAAATCGTATTAGATATGGGTCAGAATATGGCCGGATGGGTCAGAATGAAGGTTCATGAGCCTGCCGGAACTATTATTACGTTGAGCCATGGAGAAATTTTACAGGATGACTGTTTTTATAATGCGAATTTAAGAACAGCGAAAGCACAGTATGTTTATATTTCTGACGGAACAGAACAGATCGTAGAGCCACACTTTACGTTCTATGGCTTTCAATATGTAAAGATCGAAGGCAATACAAAGCCTCTTTGTCTGGAGGATTTTGAAGGCTGCGCGGTATACTCTGATTTAGAGGAAACCGGCTGGATTACCACTTCCGATGCACGCATTAACCGATTATATGCAAATGCAAAATGGAGTCAGAAGGATAATTTCCTGGATGTACCTACAGATTGTCCGCAGCGTAATGAGCGTATGGGCTGGACCGGTGATGCCCAGATGTTCTGTAAAACAGCCAGCTATAACATGGACACTTATGCTTTTTACACCAAATATTTACGAGATTTGTGGGTAGAACAGAAGGATCGTAACGGAATGGTGGGACATACGGTTCCGTCCTTTATTAAGATAGAACCGCCAAGCTCTTCTTTCTGGTGGGGATCTTGTGCATGGGGAGATGCAGCAGTTATTATGCCTTGGACTATGTACACCCACTATGGTGATAAATATATTTTAGAGCAGCAGTATCCAAGTATGAAGGCTTGGGTTGATTGGGTAGTAAGTACCAATGTAGGTCCTACAGGACTTTGGGATAGCGGTTTCCGTTTTGGTGACTGGTTGGCCTTAGATGGTGATCCGGATCAAAAGGATAATCGATTTGGCGGAACAGATGTTACTTTGGTGGCTTCTGCTTATCTGAAATACTCCTCAGAGCTGCTTGCAAAGGCTGCACAGGTACTGGGTGAGGAAAAGGATGCAGTTTATTATCAGGGAATCAGCGACCGTGCCAAGGAAGCAATTCAGGAAGCCTACTATACACAGGATGGTAAGAGCGTGATACAGACTCAGACAGCACATGTTCTAGCGTTGGAAATGGATTTGGTAAAAGAAGAACATCGTGCAAGCATCGCAGAAGGACTTGTGGAACTGCTCAAGAAAAATAACATGCATTTAAATACAGGCTTTGTAGGAACTCCGTTCCTTTGTAAAGTGCTTTCAGAGGAAGGCCACAGCGAAGCTGCATATGAGCTTTTATTCCAGAATGATTTCCCAAGCTGGCTGTATGAAGTGGATATGGGTGCAACTACTATTTGGGAGCGTTGGAATTCTGTATTGCCGGATGGCAAGATTTCCGGTACAGGTATGAACTCCCTGAATCATTACACTTTTGGAAGTATTGCTCAGTGGATGTATGAAAACATCTGTGGTCTGACGTTAAGAGAAAATGGATTTAAGAGCTTTCATGTAGAACCGGAGTTCAGCGAACGCTTTACTTATGTGGATATGCAGTACGACTCCCCGAAAGGCAAGATTTGTGTGAAGTGGCAAAAGGCAGCAGAACAGGATGGCTATCGCCTGTATGTAAAGGTACCGTTTGATACGGAAGCTGTTGTAAAAGTGCCATGGAAGGAAGAAGAGCTTGTATTGACAGCAGGGAAACATGAAGTGTAGTAGTCTATAAAACCTGACTCGTAAATGCGGGTTGGGTTTTATAACGTTGATACACAAAAAGTCGTAAAAGCGTACAAAAATATCGCAATTCTACATTGATGTTTTTTAACCAATATATTGAAAAGAGGCCTTATTTATCGGATTTCTGGAAAAGTCATATTGACATTTTATAAAATAATGATAAAATACAGGACATAGTTATTCTAATTGACTGATTTTTAGAATAATTCATTTGAGGAGGAAAATGTTATGAAGAAATTTAAAAAGTTTTTAGTACTCGGCCTGGCAGGTGTTTTGGCACTGGCTGCCGTAGCTTGCGGAAGTGATACTCAGGCAGGCAATAATAATGCAGGCGCATCCAACACAGCCAATGGAACCAGCTTTTGGAAAATCGGTGGTATCGGACCTACTACAGGCGGTGCAGCAATTTACGGATTAGCAGTGCAGTACGGTGCGCAGATTGCAGTTGATGAAATTAATGCAGCAGGCGGTATTAACGGATCTATGATAGAATTCAGCTTTGAAGATGATGAGCATAATCCTGAAAAGTCAGTGAATGCTTACAATGCATTAAAGGACTGGGGTATGAAAATCTTACTTGGCCCGGTTACTTCCGGTCCTAGTACAGCGGTATCAGCAGAGGCAGCAACGGATAATATGTTTATGTTAACCCCATCAGGTTCTTCACCTGACATTATTGCTGATAAGACAAATGTATTTCAGGTTTGTTTCTCCGATCCTAATCAGGGATACAGAAGTGCGCAGTATATCGGTGAGAACAAGATGGCAAGCAAGGTAGCTGTTATCTATGATAGTTCTGACGTATACTCTACAGGTATCTATGAAAAGTTTGCAGAAGAGGCAAAGAATCAACCATTTGAAATTGTTTCAGCAGAAGCTTTCACAGCTGACAGTAAGTCCGATTTCTCTGTACAGTTGCAGAAGGCAAAAGCAGCAGGCGCTGAATTATTATTCTTACCTATTTACTATTCTGAGTCCGCTTTAATTTTAACGCAGGCAAATGATATGGATTACAAGCCGATTATCTTTAGCTGTGACGGCATGGATGGTATTCTTGGTGTAGACAATTTTGATACAGCTTTAGCAGAAGGCGTTGTATTATTAACACCATTTGTTGCTGATGAACCTGATGAAGCAACCCAAAGCTTCGTTACAAAATATCAGCAGATGTATGGTGAAGTGCCAAATCAGTTTGCTGCAGATGCTTATGACGGTATGTATATTTTGAAAACAGCATTAGAAAAGGCCGGCGCAACAGAAGACATGAGCATTAGCGATATTTGTGAAGCTCTTAAGGGAGCTATGGTTAACATCTCATACGACGGTTTAACCGGTGAAGGTATGACATGGCAGGCTACCGGTGAAGTTTCCAAGCCACCAAAGGCTATGGTCATCAAGAACGGTACATACGTAGCATACTAATTTTTGATTGAAGCTTATGAATTATGCAGTGGGCTATCCGGTTAAGGGTAGCCCATTTTGCAGAATTTTCTAACAAGAAAGGTTATTGTCACGATTGTGATATAAACAGGTGCGAGAATGAATTTCTTACAATATTTAATCAATGGTATCAGCCTGGGCAGCGTTTATGCTATTATTGCGTTGGGCTATACCATGGTTTATGGCATTGCCAAAATGTTAAACTTCGCTCATGGTGATGTTATCATGGTTGGTGCTTACATAATATTTACGATAATTTCTACAATGGGATATCCGCCGTTAGTTGGTGTTATTGTAGCAGTGGCACTTTGTACCGTGTTTGGCATTACAATCGAACGCATCGCATATAAGCCGCTTAGAAATGCCACATCTTCTTTGGCAGTTCTTATTACAGCTATCGGCGTAAGCTATTTCTTACAGAATATGGCTTTGATTGTATTTGGTGCTAATACCAAGTCTTTTAATTCTATTGTAAAGTTCGGTCCGTTTCATATTGGGGGGCTTACCATTTCCGGTGAAACTGTGGCAACCGTTATGAGCTGTATTGCTATTATGT
>JAFTXF010000132.1 GCA_017461685.1 Lachnospiraceae bacterium | reverse complement strand
TTCTCCTGTATATCTGCATATTTCTTGCGGTACTCCTGCGGAGTTATATGCTCCTTATCCTTAAAAAAACGGCTGAAATAGTGCACACTCTGAAAACCTGCCGTTTCCGCAATATCCGTCACAGACAATGTAGTGGTGGTCAAAAGCTCCTTTGCTCTTTCCACCCGCAGCAAGTTTACATACTTCATAGGCGGCACACCCCATATCTCCTTAAACCGCTCTATCATATATGATTTATTAAAATGAATCTGTGCCGAAAGATCATCCAAAGTAATAGGCTCTGCTAAATGCCTCTCGATATAATCAATTACCTTCAAAAACTGTACATCATAAATACGCCCGGCTACATCCACATTGCGGGTAGACAGACAAAAATTTCTGGCCTGCAACGGTTCACAGGTATTGTCCACAAAATTACGCAACAGCCTGATCAGTAAAAGCTCCGCAGCCGCATTGGCAGACTCATTGCTGTATGCCGCCTGACTAAGTGCCTCTTTTACAATATCCCTAAGTGACATGCGCACCTCAAAATCATCCTGGGCTCGGAAAACAGCCGGAAATTTATCCAAAAGTTCCACCGTTTCCAAGTCCTCTGCCAGAAATTTCATTTCTACCAGCCACATATTCTTACCACGCTTCATGGAATGAGGCTCCATAGGCTTAATAAAATAAATATCTCCTACTGCTGATTCATACTGCACCCCGTTTATCTTCAGGGTGCCTCCGGCTTTTTTACAATATATCATTTGATAATAGTCGTGTACATGTTCCACTGTAGTCATCGTAACATGGTCCGCAACCCAGAGCACGTGTATTCTCATATCTACTCCTTACCCTCATTACCTCTTTTTGGGCGTTTGCGAAACGCTGTGTCTTTCGGCCAGAGTAATATATGTTCTGCTTCATGGACGCTCCCGCTCCATGAAACTCTGCAGCAGTACTAAGCTCAAGTGCGGCTTTCAGCCTTCTTTCGCTAAGGACTGGCGAGTTTCAAGGCCCTTCAGCTAGAACATATATTACTCTGGCCAGAAGTTACCGAGTTTCGCAAATACCTAATTACCTCTTTTAGACATTTTCGAGACTAGATGCTTGGCTATCAGAGCATATATTGCTCTGACTGTCAGCCGCCTAGTTAAAAAAAGTCCAATTACTCTACAAACAACATTGTACAACAAATGATTTTATTTTGAAAGCACCACCTGCTTATTTTCCTGAGAAGACTCATATATTGCCAGAATAATTTCCAAAGGCTTTCTGCCCTCTTTGGCGTCTACTAATAACGGTTCCCTTCCGAAAATTGCATTTACCATATTCTGCAGCTGACATATATGCCCATCATAGCTAATGTCATCCGGCTTGGATGCACCGCTTTTTTTTAGACCTTCTTCACTAACCGGAGCTATAGGGATTACGCTCGGCAGATCCCACCTGAGAATGTGCCCCTCTTCCAAAACTACACTACCCTTGTCCCCGCAAATTTCCATTCTTCGAGGATACCCCGGGTAACAGGTAGTGGAGCCTTCCAGCGTTCCCACCGCACCATTTGCAAATTCCAGAACAGCTGCTGCGGAATCCTCCGTCTCCATAGGACGGGTCTGGGTCTTGCAAATCCCCCGTAGCTGCTTTACCGGACCCACCAGATACTGCAGTAAATCCACACCATGAATGCCCTGATTCATCAAGGCACCACCGCCGTCCATTTTCCAGGTTCCGCGCCAGCTTGAGGAAGTATAATACTCCTCTTCCCTGTAATATTTCATGGAAAGGCTGGCAGAAACAATCCTGCCGAACAATCCTTCCTCCAGTGCCTTTCTCACCGCCTGTACTGCCGGTGAAAATCTCAGCTGTGAAATTACGCAAACTTTTAAATTCAGGCTTTCTGCTTTCTCTATCAACGTATCTGCATCTGCCAGAGTCAGTGCCATAGGCTTTTCTACGACTACATGCTTTCCAGCCTCTAAGGCTGCCATTGCAATAGGAAAATGCAGACCGCTTGGAGTTAATACACACACCACATCAATGTCGTCGCAGCCAAGCAGCTCTTCCTGACTGGCAAATGCCTGCACCTTGTACTCATCTGCCGCCCTCTCCCTTGCCGGCGCATAAGGATCATATACGCCGATAAGCTCTGCCTCCTCAATAGCCTCAATTGCATGAATATGAAATTTGGAAATAACACCACAGCCAATAATTCCAAAGCCAACCTTTTGCTTCATTCTACACACTCCAATATTATTCTCTTTCCAATGCCTGCAGATAAATCGGACCTGCACCTGCCGCATATTCCTTTTCAAAAGCATATCCATCGTATCCCAGGTCATCCTCAGGAATTTCATCCAGACGCACTACTTCTCCATTACGCTCACGGGAAATTCTGCCTGCAAGCATAACCTTGATGGAGTCTATAATTTCGTTTACAGGGCTGAGCACCTTTGCTCCGGTTTCCAACTGCTCACATACACGCTCTAACAAAGCTTCGTAAACACGGCTCGAATCAATATTCACATTGTAAACAGTTTTGGTGGTAGTCACCAGGAAGTAGCAAGGCATCCATACACCTGTTACTGTTATGTAATCAGCTGTTGTTCCATCCTCAAAAAGTACAGAATAGCTCTCTGTACGCTTACCTCCCTTGTTACCTACGCCGTTGTACCTAACGCTGACCGGATTTTTAACCATTGCTCCGATTGCTTCTACCACATGGATTCCGTAATTAAATTCATCCACACCGCAGGTGCCCATAATGTGCATAATTTCGCCCCGTTCTTCTACCGGAATCTTTAAAAAGTCAGCAACTTCAAAAGCATATCTCATGGAAGAACTTCCGATCACCTGCAGACCTTCAGCCATTAACTTCTCCAAACGGCGGATATCCTTCATACAGCCCACCATAGGCTTATCAATAAATACCGGCTTGCCCAGCTTCATAAATGGCTCCACGTAATCCAAATGCTTGTCCCAGTTACAGCCCTGAATAAAGCCTACATCTACCATCTCAGCCAACTCCTCCACTGTATTACAGCGACACTCCAGACCACACTTACGGATAAATGCATCTACCTCTTCATCAGAACGGAAGCCATCATTATAAACTGCTACATAACGTGCCTTGTCTCCCTCTAATAATTTTTCTGCAAAAGCCAATGGATGAGAAACATCAATATTAACAACACCAATTCTAATCATTTTTTTGTCCTTCTTTCTTTTATTTTTTTAAGCCGCAATCCTTGGTCAGTTCCAGGTAGTGCAGGCTGTCCTGCAAAATACCGCCTGATGTGGCATAAAATTCTTCATTCAATATGAACAAACCGTCCTTGTCATCCAAGAAGGACGCATTTGGCATGGAATGATAACTTTTTTGAACTTCCCAGTCTGTGTAATTCTGCTTACCGTTGGATTCCAGCACACCAACCTTTAAGCCAGGAATTGCCTGCAGTCTTGCTGCCACATTTTTATTCCAGTCTACCATAAGCGGAGGCACTGTCAGGTCTGCACAGAAGCATGCAATGCCCTGGGTATGGGCGTATTCCACAACCTCCAGGCTCACAGAAAGGGTCTTGGCAATCGGCTTTAATGCCACTGCTCTGTATCCCAGCGCAATCAGTTCCTTGGTCTCTTCCACGCCATGGGCACTTTCATCTGCTGCAATACACACCGGAATTCCATGTACATCAATACCACTGCCCTCCGGGAAAGGTTCCTCTAAAAGCACTGTCTGTTCCAATGCGCCTTCCTTTTCCAGATGTGCCACCAGTCTCTCCAGTCTTTCCCGACTGTCGTAACGGCCATTGGCATCAAAATAATATGCAGGTTTGCCGGTGGTAGTATATGGAGTCCTCTTTTCCTTTAAAATCTGATGAATCTGGGTAATACGTTTCATATCCCACTGAAGCATCTTCTCAGGATCACCATCACCATCCGGATCACAGCCTAACTTGATTTTAAACAAGAAAGCACCCTCATCAGCCAGTGCGGCAATACCCTCTTCGGATACATTGTATGTAATCAGTGGTATGAATGCCAGCTTGTCATGTCGCTCAGACAAAGCTGTATGGAACCGCTTCGGCAGCGCAGCGTCGAAATCCCCGGCCCCTATACTGCGGGCATACAGCTGCCATGCCGCCAGGTCCAAAGGAACCAGGGCATTTAATACAAAGGTCTTTTTCAAATCCGCAACACCGGTCAGCGCCACTGCCTGCTCATACAGAGGCTCAAATATCTGATGTAACATGTCAATAGGGCTCTCAAAACTCTTCCCGCGAACCATATCAACAGCATGGGCCGTAATTAAATACATAGCCGCATTGCCGCCGGACTGTCCCAGCTTTTCAAATACAGCAGGGTCAGACCACACGACGCTCTGCATACCCGGCGCACATCCTACATTGCCCTTTTCATCCTCCAATCTGACCGCGCTGTGCCAGTAAAAAGTAATGTATTTTCCTTTAAATCCAAATGGGGCCTTTAAATCCCCGCTCTTAAAACTGCAATTTGCATTGATGATTGTAAACATAATCCATCTCCATTTCCTGCTGTATCCTGAGGAACCATCTTAAGCCACTCGCATTTATTATATCTGTTTTTCAACTTTAAGTATTTGCACAAAATTTATGCAAAAACTACGTTCTTCCCAAATTCCCGCCAAAGCCAGCGGACCAAGAAAAGATTATAATTTTAATATCATTGTTTATCATGAAATTACTATTTTTGTAGGAGGAAATCGAATATGTCAAAAGAAATTACTATTGCGCTGGTGCCTAGTGCACCTGCTGTCCGCCGCCTTTTTACACCGGCCGCTTTAGACGAGCTGCGCAAACTTGGAAACCTGATTTTAAACGAAGATAACGAAGAACCTACGGCAGAACGCCTGGTAGAGCTGGCTGCTGACGCAGATATTATCATTACATCCTGGGGTTCACCAAATTTAACTGAGGAAGTAATGGCACAGCTGCCAAATCTGAAATATGTAGCTCATGCTGCAGGCAGTGTAAAACCGGTTGTTTCTGACGCAATGTGGGAACAGGGCGTTCGTGTAACCAGCTCCGCAAAAGTGCTGGGCATCGGCGTTGCAGAAACCACATTGGGATATACCATTGCTGCTGTTAAGAATCTGTTTAACGTATCCCGCTCCCTTGCGAACGGCGGCTGGTATGAAGAATTTGACGATATCCGTGAATTGTTTGAACTGAAAATCGGTGTTGTCAGCGGCGGTATGGTAGGTTCCCACTATATGAAGCTTTTATCCATGTTTGATGTAGAGATTCTGCTTTATGATCCGTTTATTACAGAGGAGCAGGCCCTCGAACGCTACAATGCCAAGAAAGTTTCTCTGGAAGAACTGTTAAAAGAATCCGATGTTGTATCCATTCATGCGCCATCCATTCCTGAAACAAACCATATGTTTAATGCAGACACACTGGCACTCATGAAGAAAGACGCCATCCTGATTAATACTGCCCGCGGCTCTATTGTCGATGAAAAAGCACTGTACGAACACATGAAGGCCGGCAACCTGAAATACGCCTGCCTCGATGTATTTGATCCGGAACCTCCTGTTGCGGACCATCCTTTGCGTTCTCTTCCAAACTGCATTATGTCCCCTCACCTGGCAGGACTCACCCACAACGGTCTGCTTCGCATCGGCGCACACTGTGTTCAGGAAATCAAACGTTTCCTCGCAGGTGAACCTATGATTACTGAGGTTACTCAGGACCAGTTAAGCAAATCTGCATAAACATTACCTACATAGCTTTTTGGGTATGCAAAAATACCAGATACTGAGAACCGGTATCTGGTATTTTCTGTTTGTGATCTCATTCCATTGTGATTCATTTCTATCGAGTAAATCGATTGCTGTGATTTTCCGGCATCTATGCCTTCCGCCTCAAATCAGTTCTATATTCCCCCAATTATCGCAAGCCCTTCAGATTCTTCTCCACCGTAGTTCGCGGCACCATGATCAGATGCTCGCATCCCAGACATTTAAGCTTAAAATCTGCACCAATACGAAGCACCTCCCACTCAAAACTGCCGCAAGGATGCTTTTTCTTTAATTTTACAATATTTCCAACCCGAATATCCATAGACCTCTTTTACCTCACTGTTTCTGCAGGTTATCTGCTCCGCACCAAATATGTACGACAGCTGTATTGAGATAATTCTAGCATACTCTCCTCGCTTTCGCCACTGTTTTTCCGGATATATGTTTATATTTTTTCTATGCAAATTACAGTAAATCGTTCCTGTAATGCATTCCGTCTCTCATAAACACTTTTTCGTTACTTTAATGGCTTCACGTCGTTCTTTTCTGTCTCTTAATTAGAACTTATCACATGTTCTCCTCACCTATGCGATATCCCACACCCAATTCATTGATGACGTAGCGGTTATCACCCGGCTTAGAACCCAGCTTTTTACGAATGTTTGCCATATTTACCTGGAGCTTTTTGATGCCCCCTACATCTAACGCGCCCCATATTTCCTTAATAATTGCAGAATATGTCAATACCTTACCCGTATGTTTGGAAAGCAGCGCCAGAATGTTATATTCCGTCTGAGTCAGCTTCACCTCATTTTCTCCCATAAATACCAGACGCCGGTTATAATCAATCACAAGATCATACAGCGTAAATTTCTCCCCGGACACCCTGCCATTATCTGTGTTTTGGTGTCGGTTTCGCAACGCCACCCGCACTCTGGCCATTAATTCTGCCGTACCGAAAGGCTTCGTCACATAATCATTGGCACCGCAATCCAATGCCTCTACCTTATCGGCTTCATTGGTTCTGGCAGACAAAACCAATATCGGTGTATTGCTGCCTTCCCGGACCTTTTTGACAAACTCCAGTCCATCCTTATCCGGCAGACCCAAATCCAAAATCACAAAATCCGGTGTGTGAGACGAAAACAGCATGATTCCCTGCTCACAAGTAGCGGTAGTAATCACCTGATAATCATTAGCCTCTAAAATGGTTTCCACAAAACTGCGAATATTACTCTCATCCTCTATGAGAAGCACCTTATACTTGTTATTGCTCATCCCCATCCTCCATTTTCAGTGTAAAATAGAAAGAAGCACCGCCGGAAGGATTATTTTTCACAAATATCTCGCCCCCGTGAGCCCTGATAATGGTTGCACAAACAGAAAGACCAATCCCCATATTACTGCGGCTGCTGTCCGTCAGACTGTCCTCTCGCTCCAGGTAACCGGTAAACAAATCATCCATTTTTTCAGACGGAATGCCGCACCCATTATCACTGACACAAAATAATGCCTGTTGCCGTTCCGCAAACACGGAAAGCTTCAGTTCCGTCATTCCCTTGGCATGGTGAACTGCATTTTCCAGAAGATTCATTAACACCTGCTCAATCAGCATGGCATCCATAGGAATACTGATAAACTCCTCCGGAATCTGCACCTCTATTTCCTGATGTTCGTAATGCTTACGAAATTTTACCAGCACAATATCTATTAATTCTTCCAATGCAGTAGGACTCTTGGCCACCTGCACCTTCTCTCCGTCAATACGGGTGATGGAAAGCAAATTTTCCACCATGCGAAGCAACCACTGAGAGTCCTCCCGCATTTCCCCTAAAAGCTTCAGATGCTGCTCCCTTTTTAAAAAATCATAATTCTCAATAATAGCAGAACAAGAACCGTATATGGTGGTCAGCGGTGTGCGCAAATCGTGGGACACTGCCCGCAGCAGATTGGCACGCATACGCTCTTTTTCTCCCTCCGCCTTGATTTTTTCCTGTTTTTTAATCTTGGTAGTCAACGCACCTGTCACAATAGCCACAACAAGCATTACAATGGCTGAAGCAACACACTCCGGTGACATCAGGTCGAAGGCGTAGTAAGGAAAGGTAAATGCGTAATTCACCGCCAGCACACTGATCAGCGAGGCAAAAATACCCCAAAAATAGCCCTGCGCCTTTACCGATACCAGAAAAACTCCCAAAACAAATGTCATCGGTATCAGGGTCTTTGTATCAAAAAGCTTCTGCATAAGCAAATTCAAGAAAAAAACAACAGTTAATGTTCCAACCATAAACAGTGCATCTTTCAGCAGTTGTTTATATCGCTTTATCTTCATTTGTTCCTCCACTTCGTCCGGCTTCCGTTCACTAAAGCTTCCTAGTATATCGGTTCGTAAATAACTGGACGAATTACGCAGGATATTTTTCTGAGTGTGCATATCAAAAAACGTAGGCGATGCGGGCATCGCTGAGGATTTTTGTTATGTGCAATCGGGAAAATAGACAAGCAATTCGGTCCAGTTGTTTCGTAACCGATGTACTAGTATAACGCAGGGGCATATATTCTCACAAGCCCCACTGTTCGCTCAGGACTTCGGTTTGCTAAGTGCTCCTATTATACCACCATATCAGCAAAGATGCAGTAAAAAACCGCAAAAAGTACAACCTTTTCCAGAGAAGCCGTTGCGTATTTCATTTTAGTATTGTCATTTTAGTATTTGACTGATTGGTAAATATAGGGTAGAATAGAGATGAATGCAAAAAGGGTTGAAGAAAGAGGGACTGGCATGCAAAAAATACGTTGGGGCATTATGGGAACCGGAAGAATTGCGGGAATTTTCTGCGATATGTTAAAGGAGCTTGAGCAGGCAGAGATTTATGCCGTTGCTTCCAGGAGTGTGGAGAAGGCTTCTGCCTTTGGCGGTAAATACCATGCTGTAAAATGTTACGGAAGTTATGAAGAGCTTGTGGCAGACACTCAAGTAGATATTATTTATGTAGCAACTCCTATCGCCTGCCATTATGACAATGTCAAGCTATGTCTGAACGGCGGCAAGCATGTTTTGTGTGAAAAAGCCTTTACCCAGAGTGCGGCGGAAGCACGGGAACTGTATGCACTTTCTCAGGAAAAGCAGCTTTTCCTCATGGAAGCCTTGTGGACCAAATGTCAGCCTGTTTTCCGCAAAATCATGGAATGGAAGAGAGACGGCAAGTTCGGCGAGATTCAGGCCGTGGATGCCAGATTTTATACCAGTGCCACCAAGGAGCACCGTCTTATTAAAAACCGCAGCCAGGGAGGCGTTTTATTTGACCTGGCTATCTATCCGCTGATGTATGCCTGTGCCCTTCTTGGTTATGACCCACAGAATATTCACGCTATTGCCGTAAAGGGCGGTGATGATATAGACATTGTAGAGAGCATTCAGCTCCAGTATGCAAACGGTTCCTTTGCTGCTTTGACCAGCGGACTTTCACAGGAGCGGCAGATATCTCTCTACGTTCAGGGAACTCGGGGCAGACTGCTGTTTCAAGAAGAAAGCTTCTTTCAGGCAAGGAAAGCAGTATTGGTAGACTGGTCCAACCAGCCTATCGAGGAATTCGAGGCTCCGTTTATGATAAACGGTTATGAATACGAGGCTATAGAAGCTATGCAGTGTATTTCACAGCACAAAACTCAAAGCGAGCTGATCCCTATGGAGGACACCATAGCCGTACTCGAACTATTAGAACAATGCAAAGCGAAGTGGGAGAAAAATTGCTAAAGAATTCGTTTTGGATAATTTATGAATATCTTTAAAAAGTGATGCATTATGTAACGCATCAGAGGAAATTTTATGGACGTTAAATCAATCAGTATGCATTGCCAGCGCACCGAATTTGTCGGTACTGCCGTATTGGACACTATCGGTCTGGTAATTTCAGGAATAGATGAAACTTTACTACAAGAAATGAATATCGGCACTGCCTACAGGGCACTGGGACTATTCAGCTCCCGTACCGGAGCTGCCGGCCAGCTTACTGCCATCGACGAGGCTGTGAAAGCCACCAATACCGAAGTACTAAGCATTGACTTTCCAAGAGATACCAAAGGCTGGGGCGGGCACGGTAATTATATCGTATTGGGCGGTACCAATGTGTCTGATGTCCGCCACGCAATCGAACTTGCTCTGGAGCTTACCAACAAATACGCCGGTGAGTTATATATCAGCGAAGCGGGACATTTGGAATTCGCCTACTCCGCCAGCGCCGGAGAAGCACTGGTGAAAGGATTTCATGCTCTGAGCGGACAGGCCTTCGGCTTTATGGCAGGTTCTCCGGCAGCCATCGGACTGGTAATGGCCGACACCGCACTCAAGTCCGCCAATGTCAATATTTGCCGCTACATGACCCCTAGTATCGGCACCAGCCATTCCAATGAAGTGATTCTGGCTATCACCGGAGATGCCTCCGCTGTGAAGGAGGCAGTGCTGCAGGCACGCCAGATTGGCCTGGAATTGTTGATTGCCATGGGAAGTTATCCGGACATTCCGGGAACGCCTTATTTATAAAACGTACGTTTGGGTGACCCATTCTATATAATTCTATAGAATGAGTCACTTTTTTCTATGGAACAAAGCGGACAAGTCCGCTTCGAACTCCCTAAATCCCCTGGTCCCCCCGGGACTTGCTCCGCTCCCGGTGCCGATGTGCAGCTGCAAAGCAGCCTTCCTATGCACATCGTGCACATCTTCGCGAAGCGTTTTTTATTACATAGGAAAGTATTCTTTCCTATGTAATAAAAAAACTCCTGAAAACTCAGGAGTTTCGCAGAGGCGTGAACCGGATTCGAACCGGTGGATAACGGTGTTGCAGACCGGGGCCTTACCACTTGGCTATCACGCCTTATACAATATAAAATTGTAAATGACCCGTACGAGAATCGAACTCGTGTTACCGCCGTGAAAGGGCGATGTCTTGACCGCTTGACCAACGGGCCATATATGTAGTCTGTCACATACTGACAAGACCACCGCTCTATCAGGCTTTAAAGCCTAACTCTACCTGGCTACTAAACTCAGTCATCGTCTCCGACTCGACTTCATTAAGGGCCAGGCAGGCTTCGCACTAAATTCTTGCTTCACCTACGGCTCGCTCTCATTAAGTGCTATCGCTCCCCGAGCAGGGCTCGAACCTGCAACAACTCGGTTAACAGCCGAGTGCTCTACCATTGAGCTATCGAGGAATACTTGATTAGTATAACAAATAATTTTACTTCTTGCAATATCTATTTTATACAAATCACAAAAAATTTATACCTAAACGGCATAAATTTCTTTTAAACGGTGTTTGTACCTTCAAAACCGAACACTGATTACTTTTACATCCGTTATCTCCTGTGATAACTCCTTCTCCAACTCTGGTTAAGCCCTCGACCGATTAGTGACTGTCAGCTGAACATATTACTATGCTTACACCCCAGCCCTATCTACCTCGTCGTCTTCAAGGGGTCTTACTTACTTGGGATATCTCATCTTGAGGGGGGCTTCACGCTTAGATGCCTTCAGCGTTTATCCCTTCCGGACTTGGCTACTCTGCCATGACCTTGATCGTCAACAGATACACCAGCGGTCCGTCCATCCCGGTCCTC